>CAMQTN010000145.1 GCA_947037115.1 uncultured Lachnospiraceae bacterium | reverse complement strand
GTGTATTCAATTAGATTTGGATGCAAAACGCAAAGGTATAATTCGTTTACTATACATATTACCAAAGTTTCAGACCTTGATGGACTTGATTATCTAACGCTGGCAGAAAAGTTCCCCAAAGGTTATAACGTAACAGCTATAGCAAATGAACTGAACTCGTTAGGATACCTGTATCCGCCGGAAAATGAAATATCCGTTTATGATATTTCTATGTCTAAACGTCTGCAAAATGCCCTAATACAGAATAACATATTGTACCTGTCGCAGTTATCCAAACGTCCAAGAGAGAAAATACTGAATTTCCGCAACTTAGGCAAGAGTACAATACCGGAACTCGACAGCATATGCCAAAAGTATGGCATTCAGATAGGTTCTCTTGCTCCCATTAAGGAGGCATTTGACAGTTGCCATTTTCCTGTAGCACTGCACACTATCTTTTTTCAGAACAATATATTCTGCATGGACGACTTTAAACACAAGACTGCCCATGATTTATATGCCATTTGCCAGCGTGATTATGCCCTGACTATGAAAACATACTATACACTAAAGAAAAATGGAGTTATGTTTGAAGATTGGGAGGACAAGTATCTATTTGAGATTCTTCCGAAGAAAAATACTTCCTTGATATGGCAGAAATATGAAATTTCCACAGTGTCGCAACTTCCTGCCTGCAATAAACAGCAGCTTGAAGAAATAATTTCTGCATTTTCGGAATTGTCAGAATTTATAAAGTTATGACCAAGCATACTGAAGAATTTTGTTCACTGCTTTCGCATTTAACTACATATACATCTAACTGAAATGGGGGAAATATCCTCCATTTTATTTTTATCTGTTTTTACAAATCTTTTGCACTACCTCCTGTATGATTGTAGAAATGAATTAAAGGCGTACAGCAAGCAGTTAAGCATTTATTGGCGGTAAAATATTTCTTGAATTATTGGCGGTAATATATTATACTGTTTGTGTTGGCAAGGAAAGGAGGGAAGTATGCCGGAAAAGCATAGAGGGCGACCAACGACGGACAATCCCAAGACTATGCGTGTTGATGTACGTCTGACCGAAGAAGAACTGCAAATGTTAGACAAATACTGTCAGCAGGCAGGCGTATCACGTCCACAGGGATTGCGTGACGGAATTAAGGCTCTCAATGCAAGAAAGTAAGAAGGAAGTGGTGCCGTTGGCAAACGTATTTACACCACTTCCCCCATATGCCACCCGCACAAGGCGAGCCGCACAAATATTATACACTGTCCGGCTCTGTCTTGCAAGCGGCTTGTGGACAAATCAGAAAGGACAGATGAGCAGAATGGGAAAGATTTTAGAGGCGTTTTTAACCGAGCAGCTTCGTGTAGACAGCGGAACAGAAAGGAAAAGCCCCCAACATAAGGAAGTATCTGACAGGGGCTGCGAACTCCAAGAGAAGTTAGCAGAAAGACTAAATGATGAAGAAAAAGCGATATTGACGCAATTAGTGGACACTCTTTTTGACGAGAGTTGTTACGACGCAGAGCTAAAATTTCAGCGCGGTTTTCGGTTAGGTGTTCTTATGGTAGCGGAAATTTTCGCAGAACAGGATATGTTTCTTTAAGACAGATATATGCTTTGAAACAGAATATCATCAAGTAATCACCTAAAGGAGACGGGCATGAATAAAGAGCAAACATATATTACTGACGAGGAAACAATAAACTGCCAAAAAGTAGCAGACGTATTTGCAGAACTTTACGAAAGCGAGGACTTATTGGTACTCAATGCAGGAAGATACGGTTTTGTAAAATTGCAATATTACAATATCCAGTTTGGTTTTGATACCGCATACATTTTTGTAGACAGCAGAAGTTTGTTTAATGACCTTTGGCGTGAGTGGCTATATACGCAGCTTCTTAATTTGGCATCAGGAACGCCAATGGAAGATATGGATTATAAGGATATATTCAAATGTCTGCCCAAAGAAAAACAGAAAGAACTTTTTGACATGAAAATTTGTTTTTCAGAACAGACAGGCATTGAAAATCTGCTTTTGGAAAAATCAGAGCAACCGCTGGATTTATTGGAAGATTTACCCTGACAAAATGTATTTGCAAAAGGAGTGTTTTATGAGAAAAACAGGAATGAAATCAAAATATCTATTGGACATATTCGTTAAAATAAGGACGGTCAAAGCCTTAGATAAAGCTGTCAGCAATAGCAAGACTTACCAAACCACATTGAAACGTCAGGACAAAGCATTTGACAGACTGGAAAAGGCAGGGCTGGACAAAGAACAGAGCAGTGTCGTTGATACAGCGATTTCAGCCGCCAACGACTGTGGCGCAGCCGCATACAGATTGGGCTTGCAGGACGGAATAAGGCTTGCATCTGAAATAAAGGAATTTGAATAGCTGTATATGTTTAAAGGACATTTCTTGAGAGATTGGGGAAATGTCCTTTTTTTACGTGCGCCCAGTATGGGCGCAATCTAATCGGTGAAAGTCCGTAACACACCCTGGTAGTGGGAAGTGTATAGCCAAGAGCAAGGGTGTCCATCGTGAGGTGGAATCTGAAGAAAGCTGGAGGCAAAGCTCTGGTCTGACGAACAGAAATCACATCAGGCTACAGTCAGGGATAAGGCTGCGTAACAAGTCGAAGTCCAATAACTACCCGGAACTAACTGTGGTAAATGTGGCGGATGGATGGAGTGAAAGATTGCGTTCTTACCTGGGGAGGTCTCGTCAGCGGATGGAATTACATCAACAAATGCATAAGAAATCCGTAGTAACAACGAATGACGAGAAGTCAGCAGAGGTCATAGTACCATTGTGGTTGCAAACATAATGGGAAGGACTGAACTTTAGGAGATGTGAGTAAATGAATGTGACTAATGACAGATTTAAGGACAGACAACTTCATATTGAGGACTATCTGCAAATGGTATCAACGGAATTGAAAGAGTATGCAGAAGTGTCCGCCTGTCAGAGGATTACTGAAAACAACCGCATCATCACAGACTTTCAGACGGACGGGCTGTTGGAGAAGATTTTACAACCGACTAATCTTAATAATGCGTACAAGAAAGTAAAATCAAACAAAGGAGCAGGCGGTGTTGACGGGATGAGCGTAGATGAACTTCTGCCGTTCCTCAGAGACAACCAAGTGCAGCTAATCCAGCAGTTAAAGGATGGGAAATACAGACCCAATCCAGTCCGCAGGGTAGAGATACCCAAAGAAACAAAAGGCGAATTCCGAAAACTGGGAGTGCCGACAGTGGTTGACAGGGTATTCCAGCAGGCAATTACACAGGTGCTTTCCCCGATATATGAGGAACAGTTTTCAGAAAACAGTTTTGGCTTTCGACCAAAGAGAGGTGCGCATGACGCACTGAAACAATGTCAGCAGAACGTCAATGATGGGTATGTGTATGTCGTGGATATGGATTTAGAGAAATTCTTTGACACGGTGTGCCAGAGAAAGCTGATGGAAGTGTTATCAAGAACCATCAAAGACGGGCGGGTAATATCGCTGATACACAAATACCTCAATGCAGGTGTTATCAGCAGAGGAGTGTTTGAAAAGACGGAAACAGGGACGCCGCAAGGCGGACCGCTAAGTCCACTGCTTAGTAATGTCATGCTGAATGAACTGGACAGGGAACTGACACGCAGAGGGCACAGATTTGTGAGGTATGCGGACGACTGCATGATTTTCTGTAAAAGCAGAAAGAGTGCAGAAAGAACCTTGAAAAACATCATTCCGTTCATTGAGGGGAAACTTTTTCTGAAAGTGAACCGAAAGAAAACAGGCGTGGAACATATCAGCAAAGTCAAATATCTTGGATACGCATTTTATCGTTACAAAGGGAAATGCAAGTTCCGGGTACATCTAAAGTCAGTAGCAAAGATGAAAGATAAAATCAGAGAATTGACAAAAAGGAATAACGGATGGGGAAATGAATACAGAGCCATGAAACTGACGAAGTTTGTCAGAGGATGGGTGAATTATTTCTCACTTGCAGACATGAAAGGACTTTTGAGGGAAACCGATGAATGGCTAAGACATAAGATAAGAACTATTTACTGGAAACAATGGAAGAAAGTTAAGACAAAATTCAGGGAATTAAAGAGGTTAGGTGTGGAAGAAGAAAAGGCATGGATATGTGCCAATATGCGGAACGGAAACTGGTACTGTGGTGGATATTTCGTATTACAGACTGCATTTAACAACAAGAAACTCCGTGAACTTGGATACCCAACATTCACAGAGTTTTATCTGAAAGTATGTGAAAACTAAGGAACCGCCGTATACGGAACCGTACGTACGGTGGTGTGGGAGGTCGGTAGATAAAATAATTATCTACCTCCTACCCGATTGACGCTGCCTCCTGCCCGCTCCCTCCTTATGATAAGTTCGGGCAATCCGCAGAAGCACTTATTGAAGTGCCTCTGCGAAATAAGTGCAAAACCATACTTACGCCTTTATATCAAAACTTGCCCCTGTCGGCGCAGATGTACCAGACATAGCAGCTATAACTTTCTCCGTAACAGATTTTATATCCGTACCCGTAGCACTTATGGTATATTCGCCCGTTTCTGTCTTTGCTTCTTCGGCGGCTTTTTTCTCTGCCCGTCTTTCAGCCGCTTTTTCTTCCTCTGCCTTTTTCTCCTTGCGCCTTTCGGCAGCTTTTTCCTCAGCAGCTTTCTTTTCTTTTGCCTTTCTTTCCGCATTTTCTCTAGCTATCTTTCCGTCGGGGTCATTTGTTCCGGACGTGATACCTGTAATATTCCCATTAGCATCAATTTCATATGAAATACTTGTCAGTGTTCCCTGCGCATGGGATACCGCATAAGAAGCGCAATCCGGCAATGCCGCAAGATTTTCTTCCAGATATTTAGCCTTTTCCGGGTCATTCATACATTTTTTCAAAAATGCGCTTGATACCGATACTGTTGTTGGAACACCCTGCATTGAGGTTGTTCCAGTATTCATATAGCTGTACTTTCCCTGCAAATATTTGGAATAATCATTCACATTGCTATATCCCGTTTTAATCTGCTCTGTTTTAGTCCCGCCAGTTGAGGTTTTTAGTTCCACCGTACTTGTTGTCACATTACTATCTTTTGCACTGCCTACATTTTTTGTGGTATTCGTGCTACTTGTCGCATAGCTGCTATAATTATTTGTAATCTCCATTGCCATATAAAGCACCTTTCCTTTCTCTGTCATTGAAAATAGTTTCTATATGGTTTATCGCCAATCAAAATAAATTTTTCATAGGTTTGGCGTGAACTGCTCCATTTTGGGTGCGAAATTTCCAGTGTAGGATCAGATTGCCGCCGCAGGCTTTCCATTCATCATTACCGTAAGACTGAATTTTTTTCTACCGTCTGTATCAGAAATTTCAATATCAATATCGCCTTTATACTTTTTTGCGCACCTTTGGATATTGGAAATTCCAATCCCGTGCAGTTTTCCACTTTCCTTACTGCTGACAGGCAAACCGCTTTCTTTTTCTATGACAATATTCTCTGTAAAATCATTTTCAACCTCTATAAAGAACAAACTGCCTTTCACATAAGAATGTAACTTTATCAGTTTATTGCCCGCTGTCTTATGGCACGCTTCAATGGCGTTTTCCAATGCATTATTCAAAATAACCGCAATATCATAAATATCTATCAAAAGATTTGGGGGATAAGCAAAATCAACCTTAAATTGTATCTGTTTTTTCTCTGCTTCCTGTCCTTTTTGGTGGATAATAATATCCGTGATCGGATTTCCTGTCTGATAAGTAAAATCTAATTTACTGACGGTTTCCTCCATTTTTCCGATATAGCTTTCCAATTCTTCATTTACAGAACCCGCCACATTTTTAACAAGTAAGGAAATATTGGCTATATGGCTTCTCATATCATGCCGAAGTCCCCTCATATCAGTATATATATCCTGTATTTCCACAATCTCTTTCTGCATTTGCCGCACTTGATTTTCCAGTATGGCACGTTTCCCGGTTTCCTCATTGTACTGTACCAATTTCTGAAACAATATGACACTTGCAACAATAGAGGAAAGCAGCAATATGCAGATAACGGGTATCCAGAATTTTGTTGACGGAACAGTGTCATAAATAATTACAGTCATTCCATTTTCAACTGATATAATCATCATCTTTATTGTAACTGAAATACATAATGCAGCAATGCAAGGCAGCACAAGAAAAATATTTTCATGTGTTTGTAACAGATCTGTCTCTTATACACATCTCCGAGCCCACGAGACTAGCGCTCAT
>CAMQTN010000144.1 GCA_947037115.1 uncultured Lachnospiraceae bacterium | reverse complement strand
ATTTACCCAGTGATAGGAGTATTTATCACTGGGTATTTTTATGCCCTTTTTTGGGTGTTGATAGGAGGAAAATCACATGAAAATAATTAACTTAGGCATTCTGGCTCACGTTGACGCAGGAAAGACAACATTAACGGAAAGTTTATTGTATACCAGTGGTGCAATTGCAGAACTAGGGAGCGTAGATGAAGGCACAACAAGGACAGATACAATGAATTTGGAGCGTCAAAGGGGAATCACTATCCAGACAGCAGTGACATCTTTTCAGTGGGAGGATGTAAAAGTCAACATTATAGATACGCCAGGCCATATGGATTTTTTGGCGGAAGTATACCGTTCTTTATCCGTATTAGACGGAGCAGTATTATTAGTTTCTGCAAAGGATGGCATACAGGCACAGACCCGTATACTGTTTCATGCACTACAGATAATGAAGATTCCGACAATTTTTTTCATCAATAAAATTGACCAAGAGGGGATTGATTTGCCAATGGTATATCGGGAAATGAAAGCAAAGCTTTCTTCGGAAATTATAGTGAAGCAAAAGGTTGGGCAGCATCCCCATATAAATGTAACGGACAATGACGATATGGAACAGTGGGATGCGGTAATTATGGGAAACGATGAACTATTAGAGAAATATATGTCAGGGAAACCGTTTAAAATGTCAGAACTGGAACAGGAAGAAAACAGGAGATTCCAAAACGGAACGTTATTTCCCGTTTATCACGGAAGCGCTAAAAACAATCTGGGGATTCGGCAGCTTATAGAAGTAATTGCCAGTAAATTTTATTCATCAACGCCTGAAGGTCAATCTGAACTATGCGGGCAGGTTTTTAAGATTGAATATTCAGAGAAAAGGCGGCGTTTTGTTTATGTGCGTATATATAGCGGAACATTGCATTTGAGGGATGTTATTAGAATATCTGAAAAAGAGAAAATAAAAATCACAGAGATGTGTGTTCCGACAAACGGTGAATTATATTCATCCGATACAGCCTGCTCTGGTGATATTGTAATTTTACCAAATGATGTTTTGCAGCTAAACAGTATTTTGGGGAACGAAATACTGTTGCCGCAGAGAAAATTTATTGAAAATCCTCTCCCTATGCTCCAAACAACGATTGCAGTAAAGAAATCTGAACAGCGGGAAATATTGCTTGGGGCACTTACAGAAATTTCAGATGGCGACCCTCTTTTAAAATATTATGTGGATACTACAACGCATGAGATTATACTTTCTTTTTTGGGGAATGTGCAGATGGAAGTCATTTGTGCCATCCTTGAGGAAAAATATCATGTGGAGGCAGAAATAAAAGAGCCTACTGTTATATATATGGAAAGACCGCTTAGAAAAGCAGAATATACCATCCACATAGAAGTCCCGCCAAATCCTTTCTGGGCTTCTGTCGGGTTGTCCATAGAGCCGCTCCCTATTGGAAGCGGAGTGCAGTATGAAAGCAGAGTTTCACTTGGATATTTAAATCAATCGTTCCAAAATGCGGTTATGGAGGGGGTTCTTTATGGCTGCGAGCAGGGGCTGTATGGATGGAAAGTGACAGACTGTAAAATCTGTTTTGAATATGGATTGTATTATAGTCCTGTAAGTACCCCCGCAGACTTTCGGCTGCTTTCCCCTATCGTATTGGAGCAGGCTTTAAAAAAAGCAGGGACAGAACTATTAGAGCCATATCTCCACTTTGAAATTTATGCACCGCAGGAATATCTCTCACGGGCGTATCATGATGCTCCAAGGTATTGTGCAGATATTGTAAGTACTCAGATAAAGAATGACGAGGTCATTCTGAAAGGAGAAATCCCTGCTAGATGTATTCAAGAATACAGGAACGATTTAACTTATTTCACAAATGGGCAGGGAGTCTGCTTGACAGAGTTAAAAGGATACCAGCCAGCTATTGGTAAATTTATTTGCCAACCCCGCCGCCCGAATAGCCGTATAGATAAGGTTCGGCATATGTTCCACAAGTTAGCTTAACAGCTTGCAAAAGTCATATAAAATGAGATTTGAAAGGATTAGAGACTAATTATGATGAAATGCGAATGGATATTGTGTCCTGTTTGTGGGAGCAAAACCCGTAATAAAATTAGGAAGGACACTGTTTTGGAGAATTATCCCCTTTATTGTCCAAAATGCAGACAAGAAAGATTGATTAAAGTTGACAACTTGAAGATAACTGTCATCAAAGAGCCAGACGCTTAAGACGCAGAGCCGATGAAATTGTGGAACAATTCACGAATCATCGGCTCTTTTTGTTTCGTATTTGAAAGAACAAACTCACCAAATAAAAAAAACGATATTCGGGTGGGTTATTTTGTTATACCCTAAATTACCCTCTGAATTTGTTTTTAAATTTGGAGGGATTTTTTTATGTCCTTTTTTCGGGCAGTTATCTATCTGCTCATACGAAGCAAAATTTATCAATACATAGCATATCAGAGAACGGCAGGAAACCAGTTAAAAAAATTTCTGCCAGTGCAACGGTACTTCTCACCTTGAAAGTAGAAGTACAATCTCCATACAATAGAATTACTATTTCCTATAACCGTAAAGGTCACAGAGCCTTTGCGGTTTTTCTTTTGTCGATTTTTGTTGGAAAGTGCCGTAGGGCTGTTTCTGATATGCGGTGTCGTTCTCCGCCTCTCCATCTGGATTTTTTACATTTCAAAAATTCAGATGGGAGGTATTTATGGTGAAATATGCACCAAGAAAGGTATATATCAGAGAAAGTGGCGGCTATGTGGAATTATCCTACACGGAGTTCTGCCGTTGCAGGGAATCCGACCAGACCTATATGGACAAGCTGTTTATCCCCATTCAAGGCTGTCTGCTTGAAGTCGTGAGGGAGCAATACACAGACTTCTACCGTGACAAGGAACGGTGGCGTTATCTGCAAAAATTAGATACAAAGAATAGACTGCTATCTCTCGACGGATTTACGGACAGCGAGGGGAATCCTCTGGACTTTATCACTGATGAAGCGGTGGACATTGCAGAAACCGTTGTCAATGCGGTCATGGTGGACAGGCTGAAAGCCGCCCTGCCTTTGCTGTCGGATAGTGAACAGGAGCTGATACAGGCAATCTTTTTTGACGGACTTTCCGAGCGTGAAGTCGGGGCGAGGTTGGGCATAACCCAGAGCGTTGTAAACAAACGCAAAGCCAGAATCCTAATAAAACTAAGAAAGATAATAGAAAATTAAAATTTAAGGCGTTCAGCCCCCTTGTTTTTTCCTTTGGGAAGATGAGGGGGCTTTTCTCTGCCCTCTCAATCAATTCTGATTGGAGGAAGTAAGAATGGCATACAACCACGGACGGGAGGACAGGAAATGGCGTATCTGGAAAGAAGCGGAGGAAAAGCTGCTGCGTGAGTGCGGCGTTGATGAAGCGACCATTGAGCAGATACGCATGGCGGACAGGGCAGACTTCAATTCCAACAGGCGGTTTTACCGATGGACGAATGACGTTGCGGAATATCTTGAGGACATGGCAGGCAGGGAGCGGCAGGCGGAAGTGGGTACGGTTGCGGAGTTACTGGAAGAGATTGAGAGCGAAAATCTCTATCAAGTATTAGTCACGGTGGACGGGCGTACCTTGAAAATCGTCCTGCTGAAAATGCAGGGGTATTCCACAAAGGAGATTGCCCCGCTTGTGCATTTGACGACTGGTGCCATCTATGCGAGGTTAGACCATCTGCGGAAGAAGCTGCGGAAAATTTTATAGCTTCTAAAACAGCCTGCCATCCTGCGGGCTACTGGGTGAGGGATGGAAATCCCCTCACTCATTTTTTGCAGGAGGACAACAGGATGGCATACAGGGTTAAGGCATACACGCTTCGGGAGGAATCCACGGAAAGCGGCACAAGGTATTTTATCAGCTTTAAGGACGGGCAGGGCAAATCCCACGAGTTGGAAGTGTCGGAACAGTTCTTTATGGAGTTTCGGCAGATGGAGCGCAGGAACAGGAATCTTTTCTAATGGGACGAGCGGCACAGGGAGTTTAACGAGGTATGGGACGAAACCCTTTACAGACGGGCGTTGCGTGTGCCTAAGAGCCTTGATGAACGCATGGTTGAGGAAGAACGGAATGAAACGCTCTATAAGGCGGTTGGGAGCCTTCCAGAGATACAAAGGCGGCGTTTCCTGCTCTACTACGAGTATGAGTTCAATTTTTACCAAATCGCCGCTATGGAGCATTGCACCGCTTCGGCAATACAGAAATCTGTTGCGATTGCAAAGGAGAAAGTAAAGGCGGAAATTGAAGAAATATCTCCAACCGTGACCGACACCGCCCGAAAAAGAAATCTGTTTTTTATTTGTGTGGGATTGGCGGCATTACATACTCTCACTTTTTTCCGTGGGAGTAAATCTATTTTTAAGGAGGTCAACGCCTATGTGCAACGAAAACAAAGACACCGCCCGAAAGGAGGAAAGCCATGCAGAAGTTACAGACAGTCAACGCCGAAACGCTCCTTTATGAACCGCTTGAGAAACCATCCTTTGTGGTGGACAGCCTTATCCCGACAGGCTTATCGCTGTTCTGCGGCTCACAGAAGATAGGCAAAAGCTGGCTCATGCTGAAGCTATGCTTATGCGTGTCGCAGGGAATCCCTTTATGGGATATGCCGACAATGGAGGGCGATGTGCTTTACCTCTGCCTTGAGGACACGTTCTGCCGCATACAGGACAGGTTATTTCGTTTGACGGACGAAGCAAGCGGGCGGCTCCACTTTGCCGTGGCAAGCTGCAAGCTGTCAGACGGTCTTATCGTGCAGCTTGAAGATTATCTGAAAGATTACCCAGACAGCAGGCTCATTGTCATTGATACCTTGCAGAAAGTCCGTACAGCTTCAAAAGACAATGCCTATGCAAGCGACTATGGGGACATCTCCCTCATCAAAGACTTTGCCGACAGGCACTCTCTGGCGGTCATTGTCGTACACCACATCCGAAAGCAGAATGACAGCGACGTGTTCAACAAAGTGTCTGGCACGACGGGATTGACGGGGAGTGCGGACGCAACCTTTGTTCTGGAACAGGAAAGCCGTGCGTCCAATGCCGCAAAGCTGTATGTGACGGGCAGGGACACGCCCTATCAGGAGTTTACGCTCCGTTTCCGTGATTGCAGTTGGGAACTGGTGGAGAGGAAAGAGCAGGAACAGCTTGCCAAAGAAGCGATACCAGACGTCCTTTTTCGGATTGTAAATTTCATGCAGGACAAAGGGAAATGGACTGGCACTGCCACAGAGTTATTGGACGCTTTGGGGGAAACAGAAACAGCGGCAAATGTCTTGACAAAGTGGATGAATGAGTACCGCCTTGACTTCCTGCTTGAAAACCATATCCGTTATGATTTCAGCCGCAGGAGCAGCGGGCGGATGATTTCCCTTGCTGTTGCCACCGACATTTAAACCTATGTGACATCGGCGGCTCTGCCCTATGCGTGACGGTCATGACGATGATGACGGTGATTTTGGGATACCCCCTGCCATCGTCACCGTCATAGCGGATGTATGTAAAATTGGCAGTTATGCCCTGCGGGTGACAGCGGTGACGGTGATGACGGCAATATTTGGATACCCCCGCCGCTGTCATCCCTGCGGGAGAACACCCCGTAAACGCAAAGTGCAGGCGTGGGCATTACTCGCCTTTTTCGGCTCGTAAAGCCACCCCTGCGGTCAGAAAAATCTCCCGATTTTTCCGACTGCGTTTACAGGGTGTAACACACTACACTTTGCCCTGCAAAGTCGTGTGCCAGACGTTCCCTCTGGACTCCCTTAAGGCAGGGCTGTGCCCTGCTATCCTACGCCTTACGGCTTCGGATAAAAGAATGGCGGCATGACGGTGACGGCTCTTGCGAGGGGGGTATCCCAAAAACACCGTCATCATCGACATGACCGTCATGCAGGGGGTGAGGGTGACAGTTGCGGCAGTCGGCAGGGGGTATCCCAAAACTGCTGTCACCACCGTCACCGCTGTCACCCCAAAGGACGGTCACCCGCCGAAAGAAAGGAGGAATCCGCCTATGCCTTATGCAATCCTGCGTTTCCAGAAACGAAAAGCGGGCGGCGTTGCGGCTTGTGAACGCCACAACGAGCGGAAGAAAGAAGCCTACAAAAGCAACCCAGATATAGATATGGAACGCTCTAAAAACAATTACCATCTCATAGCACCACCAAAGTACACCTACAAGAAAGAGATTAACCGCATGGTAGCCGAAGCGGGGTGCAGGACAAGGAAAGACAGCGTGATGATGGTGGAAACGCTCATCACAGCTTCACCAGAATTTATGAACCAGTTACCGCCCGAAGAACAAAAAGCGTATTTCCAGACGG
>CAMQTN010000143.1 GCA_947037115.1 uncultured Lachnospiraceae bacterium | reverse complement strand
ATATAAAAAGAAGTTATGTTTCCATGTAAGTGGGTTAATAGGAGGGCCCTTACATGGAAAATTTTGAATTAAGGAAACACATTGACTACGTGCTTCAACGCACAAAGGAACTTGGCCTTTCTGCAAAAACTTTCGCTGGCTATGCAAGGCATTATGAAGCCGTTTTCCGGTATTGTATGGAAAACAGACGTGATACTTTCATGTATCAGGATGCGGCTGCGTTCTGTGCGCTTAAGTGCAGGGCGGAACTGAAACAATCTACCGTTAAGCCCATAAGAAAAGCAGCTTATACTGTTGCCAGATATTTTGAAACCGGGGAATTCAGCTGGGGATCCGTCACTTTTACGACTAACGCCCCTGTTTCCGGAGCTTACAGGGAGCTGATGTCCGGTTTTCAGCAGGAACTCTCAAAACGGCTCAGTCCGGGGACTGTCCGCCCTGAAATGATTATTATACGGCAGTTCCTGTATTTCCTTGAACAGGCAGGAGTGGAGGATGCCCATTCCATGGTATCTGAAAATGTCCTAGATTTTGTCCGTCAGGAAGCCCCAAACCATAAAGGCAGTATGCCGAGACTGTTGCGTACTTTAAGAAATTTTGTACAGTTTCTGCGGGACAAAGGGATTGTTGACCTGGATGCGGACCGTTTCCTCGGTACGGCTGGCAGGTGCAGGCAGAAAGCCCTTCCCTGTTTTACAGATGAGGAACTTCAGCTGATCTTTTCAAAAATAGACCGTTCGACCGACAAAGGCCGCCGGGATTATGCCATATTTCTTCTTGCCGTGAGGACAGGAATGAGGGCTTCTGATATATCCGGATTGAAACTTTCCGATATCTGCTGGACAGAAAAGACCATCCGTGTTGTACAGAAAAAAACAAAAGTGACACTGTTGCTGCCGCTTCCCATTGATGCCGGAAATGCCATTGCGGATTACATCCTCCATTCCAGGCCGCGGACGGATAACCCGTATGTTTTCGTCCGCCTGCTTCCGCCTGTTTTTTCTAGTCCTGTCAGTCCGACGCTTTTTAATGCTGCCCTGCGTGGATACATCGAAGCTGCAGGCATCGGGCGTTCCGGCTGGGATGGCAAATCTTTTCATGCATTACGGAGGACGGCGGGAACAAAAATGGTTTCCTCCGGGGTTCCCGTATCCACTGTTGCCCAGATCCTCGGACATGGAAACATTGAGTCCTCCAAACGCTATATCTCACTGGACAGCGGAACTATGAGGACATGCTGCCTGGACCTCGGGCCTCTGCATACACGGAAGGAGGGCTTGGTATAATGGTCTCTTTCCAGAGCAAATTTGCGCACGACATAGAGAAAATGCGGGAGTGGCGGGAAACTCTTGGGTATGCTGTCGATAGTTACGACGGGTATCTGGTGCAGTTTGACCGTTACTGCGGGGCGTTTTTCCCTGATGCCGACATCCTGACATGGGACATTGCCCTGTCCTACTTACAAACAAAACGTGAACACTGTGATGCCTATGTGGATGTGATAGCCCTGAGGAATCTTGGCAGGTATCAGGTCCTTCTGGGGAAAGAAGCATGCGTATTCCCTGTGGATTATTTCAGCTATAAGAAAAGGCAGCTGCCATATATCATGAGCGCGGGAGAATGCCGCCGTTTTTTTCAGGCAGCTGACAGGTATCCCCATAATCCGGCGAACCCGCTCATTGAATATACGGCCGCCGTTATCTTCCGGCTCCAGTATTCTACCGGAATGCGCCCACAGGAAGCCAGGCTTCTCCGAAGGCAGGATCTTGATTTTTCCCATTGCACGATATACATCGCAGACTCGAAAAGACATAAGGACAGGTGTATAGCGGTGGAGCCGGGCGTGATGGAAATGTGCCGCAATTATGATAGGATTGCGCGGGGAATGTACCCTGGGACAGAGATATTCTTTCCCAATCGGAACGGGAACAGGCATGGGGCGCAGGCCATCAGCACCCTCTTCCACAAGTGCTGGGAAATGGCTGGGAACCCTGATGTCCTTGGGCGTTATTGTACGCCATATATCCTGAGGCACAACTTTGCGACACAAACATTGACACGGTGGATGGAAGAGGGCCGGGATTTCGGGCAGTTCCTGCCATATCTGAGTGCCTATATGGGGCATCAGACTTTCCGGGAAACCTGTTATTACCTGCATCTCCTGCCGGAACGCCTGTCAAAGATGGAATACATGGACATCTCAGGCATGATCGGAGGTGCCCCATGAAAAGCAACGCTTTTTGGAAGAAACTACGGGAATATTTTGGGATCTATCTGCCAAAGCAGCGCAACAGCAGCGAGAAAACAATTGATTCCTGCCGCATGGCCTGGAATATCCTGCTCCGTTTTTTACTACAGGAGAAAGGGATTCCCGCTTCCGGACTGGGGTTTGAAACCTTTACGTCTGACCTGCTTACAGAGTTTCTGGATACAACAGAGTCACAGAAAGGCTGGAAGGAATCCACACGCAACAACAGGCTGAGCTGTATACGGTCATTCTTCAAATTTGCGGCGTACACCTCTCCCGAAGTATATACGGTATATGCGGATCTTTGCACAATACCGCTGAAAAAGGGAACCGATAATTCGCGCGTTGTAAGCCATATGTCAAAAGACGCTGTTGCTGCAATCATCGGATGCATTGACACAGGCTCTCCCAAGGGGCTGCGCGACCGGTTCTTTCTGGCACTGATGTATGATACAGCGGCACGTGACGGGGAAATGCTGAAAATGAAGCTGTCTGATATAAATCCGGAAAACAAAACGGTATATTTATTCGGAAAGGGTTCCAAACCCAGGCTTGTGCCTGTTTCAAAAGAAACACTCCATTTGTTTGAGCTTTATAAATCATCATTCCACCATGACAGCAGAAAGGATGTCCATTTGTTTTATACGAAACACTGCGGGGAAAAAACGCCAATGTCGGACGATAATGTATCGAGGTTTCTGAAAAAATATGCCGCACAGGCCCGTATAGGCAATCCGCATGTGCCGGAGCATGTACATCCGCATATGTTCCGCCATTCGCGGGCAATGCACTTATATCAGGGCGGGATGCCGCTTGCAGTCTTATCGGAATTCCTTGGACATGAAGATCCGGAAACAACGTTAATTTACGCATATGCAGATACAGAGATGAAACGTCAGGCGGTGGAAAAGGCCTCACAGGATTCGCTTGCTTTTGCCTTAAAAGATAATTCTCCGATATGGGAATCGCAGAACATTATTGAACAGTTAATCAGAGGCTACTGAAAAACTTATTCCGATAAATATATCTAAAGGGGCTGAAATACAGCCCCCAAAATAGATTTATCGGAATAAGCCGGAAATCGGAATAATCTAAATTCACGATAACCTGTGTGATGCCGTCTTTCATCCGTACATAAAAAATAATGTCAAACCGAATAAGCCCTTCGTTAATCTCCGCATTCTCCGTATTCATGCCGACAATCCTCTGCCCGTCTTTCTCCTTTTCGGTATTTGTCAGCCCCGGCTCTACCGGAACCACGCTGATAAACGGTTCTCCCTCAATATAGGATACCACGTCTTTCGGATTCATTCCACGGAATTCATCAACGGTCTTTACCAGAATATGTGCCAAAATGATTTTATTTCCCAACAGACATTTTGCTTTTGCATCATATTGGGCATCTTTGTCCGTTGCAGACACCACATTTTTTATTTCAGTGTTTATTGATATATCCACAGCCATAACCTCCTTTTTATTCATTTGCAGGAAATGCAAAAGCCATTCCCAAAAGGTATATGACCTTAAAATTATTATACCCCGAAATTACTGTTAAATCAATCGAATTTTGGGCAATATCATGCCTGCATACTATGTGCGTATTATAAATGCACATTATTTCTTTTTAACTGAATTGCGGAATGCCTTGAATTTTCTTGATTTGTTAATGTATCGCCTAGCACGTCCTTCTTCGGACGGACGCCAGGGCACATCGAGGTGGTGTAACGCAATCAACCTGTCCTGCACGTTGGTTCCGGCTCCCATTTTTGCGGTTGAGCCTAACAAAAAACGAACCTGCCCGCTTCTTACTTTTGCGAACAGCTCCGCTTTCCTTGTTTCCGTATTGGCATTATGGATAAAAGCTATCTCATTCTCCGGCACTCCCTTCGCCATGAGCTTATCCCTGATGTCCTCATATACGTTAAATGTCCCATCTCCCTTCGGTGTGGATAAATCGCAGAAGATAAGCTGCGCCGATTTCTGCTCTTTGGTCTGCTCCCAAATCTCAAACGCCTTCTCCACACAGGTTGTGGCTTTGGAGTTTTCTTCATCGGGAAGCATATCATTGATGAGCCGCTGGTCTAACGCTAACTTTCTCCCGTCATTGGTGATTTTTAGCATATTGTCGATGTTCGGCTGCACTTTCCTGTCCCTGACCGCTTCCGCCCTGTCCGCAAGTGACTGAACCATGTCCTGCTGGTACTCGCTCGGCTTTAACACGATATTTTCATAATCCGCTTCCGGCACAGGAAGTTTCAGCATATCCGGTGTCTGAATGTCCGCACTCTCCTTAAATAGTGCAATCAATTCTGGAAGATTGAAAAACTTGGCGAACCTTGTTTTTGCCCGGTATCCAGTCCCCTCTGGCGCAAGCTCAATCGCTGTCTGTGTTTCCCCAAACGATGCCGCCCAACTGTCAAAATGACCTAACCCCAAACGCTGTAAGGTATTGTACTGGAGATAGCGCATATTTGTATAAAGTTCCGTCATGCTGTTACTGATCGGTGTACCCGTTGCGAATGTGATGCCCTTCCCTCCGGTCAGTTCAGGGACGTGTTGTCAAGTGTGTTTTTAAACTTTTATAATCGTAAACTCTTAATTTAACCGATTGCTCTGCTTTGATTGGCTTCCATAGACTATCAGAAATTCCATTCTTGTAAAGCCTGCTAACGCACCGTAAAACGGCTTCGGACTTGACCAGAATTCCATTTCTGATGCAGGACAATCAAGCCAATCAATGGCGGTTTCCGCGTCCGGAACACCGGTTTCCAAAATTCCGGAATGGAGGTTTCTTGAAGCAAGAATATTCATTTGAGTTTAGTAATTAATTATTAAGCCAAATAAAATTAGTATTTTCATCATATACAGCATTATAAATTATTTCTGCTAGCTGTTCTTCGCTTGCTGTTTTATTATTTTCCCCAATAATTCTACCTTCTGCATTATTATGTATGTCCATATTTTTATGTTCTAATTTAGTATGCCCATCTACCTCCAAACCCGTAATATCCTTATCCTCGTGAGCCGTTGCAAACATTTCTGCTTTCTCACTTCCGATTAATATAACCATTTCTGCATTCCACATACCATGTCTAAATGCATCACTCCTATCACCAAGCCCATTATAACCAAACTTTTTTTCTGTCTGTGTAGTTGCAATATTTTTGGCTGTATTTACTTTTAATGCATCAAGTGGATATCTAATGACTAATTTTTTTTCTGTATCCGTTAGAGAATTCCAAATATTACTTACACCACTATCTCTTCTCATAGAAACCTGTCTTACTATAAGCGTTTCTATTTCTTCATTTCCCTTTTCTGGATTTTTCGATTTAATTTCAATAATAATCTTTATCAGTTCACCAAAATCATCATTTACTTGTATTGCTAAAGCATTATTTGCTGCCATAGCCTCAATATTAAATCCGATTATCATCCATATGCATATTACAAATGTCAACAGTCTTATTTTCTTTTTCATTGTATTCCTCTCTATACTTGTCGAATTATTTCTATTATGTTAATTTCCTTAACTTTTTGCAAAGGCATCAGTGATGATACAATTGCTGTAAATATAGTAATTCCAATAATTGTAATTATCATTTCAACAGGTAATCTCCATACGGTATTAAAATACTTAGCAACTAGATGACTATAAAGATAATAATGTAAAGGTACACCAATTGCTATTCCTAACGCCCCACCTCCACATGCATATAATAGAGCCTCCAGTATTACTATCTTTTTACATTGTTTTGTCGTCCCACCTACAGCACAAATCATCCCATACTTTTTCATATTATTCCAAACACTTATGCTCATACAATTTATAATATTAAAGATAGTTACCGCTATGATAGTTCCACAAAATCCATATACAAAGACTGCCATTGTTAAAAATTGGTTTTTGCTTTCTTCTTTTTTTTGTCGGTAATCAAATATACTAAATTTTTCTGGTATAATTTTAGTCATTAATTCCCATACTTCCTCATTTCCCTTACTAAATCTTATATCCAGTATTGAATAATCCATATTTCCTTCTACCTTTTGAAACAATTCTTCTGCAAGCAGGCATCTCACACTTTCATCCGAATCATATTGAAAATTCCTTAATAC
>CAMQTN010000142.1 GCA_947037115.1 uncultured Lachnospiraceae bacterium | reverse complement strand
TGAGCGCTAGTCTCGTGGGCTCGGAGATGTGTATAAGAGACAGTATCAGTAGAGATCGGACATAATTGTATTTCTGATAATATAAAAGAAATGGATATGGTATCCGACAAATGCAGGAAGCAGTAAAACGTATCATTGCACAAGGAGCAGAAAAAATTATTGTAACTACAAATGAAATTCTCATTCCGGCACAACATATTTATGAAAATGCAGGTTTTCACTTTGTAGATAAATGTGAGGAACCTAACATCGCAGAATTTGCGGGAATACGAATTAACTATGAATTAATTGTAAGATAAATAGTCTATTCACACACCCGAAAAAATTTGCTTGATAAACTGAAAAATAGGAATTTATTGATTAGGGTGGTGGAAAACAGCGAATTGATATTTTCCTTGTTAATGAGAGCGATTAAGGAGAAAGCAGTTAAGAACAACAAAGAATACGCCGAAGGTAAGGACGCGACAAGCGGCACTATTACTGAAATACGCAACACTTTGAAAAGTGCGCTCGAGGAAAGTGAAACCTGTATTTTACGGATGAAGCCAATAGAAACTTCAAGGAGGGCAGGAACGTTTCACAGAATGAGATGCCCTGCGGGCGTTTCTGTCAAATGCTTTGGTTTGACAATTGATAAAAATGGTATTGACAGGACATCCCATACCATGATATTCTGTATAAAGTTAGAAACAACTAACTTAAAAAGATATCGTATGCCAGAGGGCATTTTTCTTTACTGCAAGGGTTAGTAAAAACTAACTGAAAAGGAAGGAGATGAAAGGAAGCTGTGGATACGGAAAATATATCGGAGGAGTTGCTGATATTCCACTGTTCACCGACAATGGCAGGTTTGAAAACCGGAAATCTGTTTAATTGTCCCGTTAAGAACAACAGGACATTCTTGGAAAACATCCGGGAGATGAACAGGCGCCTGCTTCCGCGGGGTGTGCGGATTGTTCCGTTGAAAAATATGGGGCAAAGCGTGTTGGTTTACATGTACCGCCCTGACAGGCTGCGGGAGGACCTGGGCGACAGTGATGCAACAAAGATTTTAGCGGAGCGGGATTATCCCGTAGGGGAACCGGAGAAGTGCATTGTGTGGCTGGTGCGCCGCCTGAGGGATGGGGAAGCATTTCCGCATGAGATCGGTCTGTTTCTTGGCTATCCGCCGGAGGATGTGGACGGATTTATCAGAAACGGCGCGGCGGGGGCAAAGTGTATCGGGACATGGAAGGTGTATGGAAACGTGGAAACCGCGCAGCGCAAGTTTGCGCAGTACAGAAAATGCACGCGCCTGTATTGGGAGGCATTTCAGAAACACCGTTCGTTTGACAGGCTTGTTGTGAGGTGTTCGTAAATGCTGTTTGTTCGGGGAGCGGTTTTATAAAGGATAGAGAAATTTATGAGTAAAGTGGCAGTGGTTTATTGGAATGGTACGGGAAATACGGCGGTGATGGCGACCGCGGTGGCAGAAGGCGTACAGGAGAAGGGGGCGGAGGTTTCCCTGATGTTCTGTGGTGAATTTGATGTGGCGCTGGTGTAGGGAGTATGGATATTTTGCACAAAATGATGAGTTAGCATTTCCTAACACATTGGTTAGTATGATGAAACTCAGGTAAGTTATGGAAATATCATTGACAGGAATGAAGGGAAGTCATATTATAATATGTGGTTAGCGAGTGCTAACTTTTATTTGATACATGAGGTTAGCGAATACTAATACATATTCAAAAGAAGGTGAATGCATGATGCCGCTTACATTAGCAGAAATCGGAGAGGAAAACATTATCAGGAAAATTGGAGGAAAACAGGAAGTTAAGACACATCTGGAGAACCTCGGTTTTGTTGTGGGAGGGGTGGTCACTGTAATAAACGCCATCGGAGGCAATGTGATTGTGAATGTGAAGGACTCCCGCATCGCGGTCAGCAAAGAGATGGCACAGAAGATTATGGTCTGAAAGCATTGAAAAGCCCTTGGGAAACAGGGAATGCTGCAAGGGGTGACTAAATGTTTCAATATCATGGAATCCAGGGCAGTATTCTGTGATTAAAAAACTATGAAATGAGGAGGACGGGCTGAAAATTTCAACCTACAGAGAAAGGAGTGCAGATATCAAAATGAAGACACTGAGAGAATCAAAGGTCGGCGATACCGTCCGGGTGGTGAAGCTCCACGGGGAAGGCGCGGTCAAACGCCGTATCATGGACATGGGACTGACAAAGGGTGTGGATGTGCAGATCCGCAGGGTGGCGCCTTTGGGAGATCCGATTGAGGTGACTGTCCGCGGTTATGAACTTTCCATCCGAAAGGCAGATGCGGAAATGATTGAAGTCGAAAGCACGACAGATAGTTAGCGAAAACTAATATATAGAAGGAGAGGAAAACTATGAGTATGCGAATTGCCCTTGCGGGCAACCCGAACTGCGGGAAAACGACATTATTCAATGCCCTGACAGGATCCAACCAGTTTGTCGGGAACTGGCCAGGCGTTACGGTGGAAAAGAAAGAGGGAAAGTTAAAGAGGCATGACGGCGTGACCATCACCGACCTTCCGGGCATTTATTCCCTTTCCCCATATACACTGGAGGAAGTAGTGGCGAGAAACTATCTCATCAGCGAGCGCCCGGATGCCATCTTAAATATTATCGACGGCACGAACCTGGAGAGAAACCTGTACCTGACCACACAGCTTACCGAGCTTGGCATCCCTGTTGTTGTTGCCATCAACATGATGGATGTGGTAGCGAAAAACGGCGACAAGATTAATACGGCGGAGCTGGCGAGGGCTTTGGGCTGCAAGGTTGTCGAGATTTCTGCGCTGAAAGGCAGCGGCATCATGGAAGCTGCGGAAGTGGCAATCAATGCGGCAAAGAACGAAAAGACCGTTCCCATGCACACTTTTACGGGAACGGTCGAGCACGCCCTTGCCCATATCGAGGAGGCTGCAGTACACGGGCTGCCAGAGGAACAGCAGCGGTGGTATGCCATCAAGTTGTTTGAACGGGACGATAAGGTTTTGGAGCAGCTAAAGTTAAACGAGTCTGTTCTCTCCCATATCGAAACGGACATTAAGGCGGCCGAGGAGGAGATGGATGACGACGCGGAATCCATCATCACCAACGAGCGTTATATTTATATCGGGAGTATCATCAAGGGATGCTTAAAGAAAAAATCAGCGGGAAAGATGACAAATTCCGATAAGATTGACAGGATTGTGACAAACCGTTTTCTGGGCCTTCCCATTTTTGCGGCGATTATGTTCCTTGTGTATTACATCTCCATGGTGACAGTGGGGGCAAATGCTACGGACTGGGCAAATGACGGACTGTTCGGCGATGGTTTCCATCTGTTTGGCATCGGTTCCGTGGCTTATGGGGAGGCTTCTGAGGAATATGGCGACGCGGCGCTGATCGTGGATGGCTACGATGCTTATGTGGAAGAAAACGGCGCGGCTCCTACAGGCGAATTCACTTATGAAGTGGCGGATGATGAAACCTTGGAGGTGACGGTGGAAACGGCTTCCCTTGCGGATTATGAAGATGCGCTTGCGGTGATGGAACAGTATGGCGATGAGCCCGATCCGGCAGCTTACGGCGTATGGGTTCCCGGTATTCCGGTGTTTGTCGGGAACGCACTGGAAGCTGTGGGTGCGGCAGACTGGCTTGCGGGGTTGATCAATGACGGTATTGTGGCAGGCGTGGGCGCGGTGCTTGGCTTTGTGCCGCAGATGCTTGTATTGTTCCTGCTTCTTGCCTTTCTGGAGGCGTGCGGCTATATGGCGCGTATCGCGTTTGTACTGGACCGTATCTTCCGCAAGTTCGGACTGTCCGGCAAGTCCTTTATTCCGATGCTTATCGGTACCGGCTGCGGCATTCCGGGTATCATGGCGTCGAGGACGATTGAGAACGAGCGTGACCGCCGTATGACGATTATGACGACAACCTTTATTCCCTGTGGCGCGAAGGTGCCGTTTATCTCCATGGTTGCGGGCGCAATCTTCGGCGGCTCCGCATGGGTTGCAACGAGCGCGTACTTTGTAGGCATGGCGGCGATTATCATTTCCGGTATTATGTTAAAGAAAACGAAGATGTTCTCCGGCGATCCGGCTCCTTTCGTTATGGAGCTTCCGGCTTACCATATGCCCACGGTGGGCAATGTGCTGCGTTCCATGTGGGAGCGCGGATGGTCCTTCATTAAGAAGGCGGGCACGATTATCCTGCTTTCCACTATCGTGATATGGTTTACGACTTACTTTGGATTTACGGCGGAAGGATTCCGGATGCTTGGTGAGGAGGAGATGGACCAGTCGCTCCTTGCGGCGATTGGCGGTGCGATCGCATGGATATTCATACCGCTCGGATGGGGGAACTGGCAGGCGGCAGTGGCTTCTATCACAGGTCTTGTGGCAAAGGAAAATATCGTCGGCACCATGGGCATCCTCTATCCGGGTGGATGGTCTGAAATTGGTGCAAACTTCAGTCAGGTTGCGGGATATTCCTTCCTGGTGTTCAATCTTCTGTGCGCGCCCTGCTTTGCGGCAATCGGCGCCATCAAGCGGGAGATGAACAATGCGAAATGGACATGGTTTGCTATCGGATATCAGTGCGGACTGGCTTATGCGGTGGCGCTGATGGTTTACCAGATTGGCTTGGCATTTACAGGAAACCTGAATGTCATTGGTCTGCTTGCAGCCATCGTAATCCTTGGCGGCATGATTTATATGCTGTTCAGACCGTATAAAGAGGCAACAAAGCTGACAACAAATATGAAACTAAAAATGGCGAAGTAACGGCGCAGAAAGCGTTTCTAAAGGCGTCCTGTCATAATACGGGGCGCCGGGTTTCGCCTTTAGATTTGTAACAGGGAAACAGGAGGGGTTTCGATGCTTACATGGCTTATGGAAAATATGGCGACAATCATTATCAGTGCGGTTTTGGTGCTCATGACGGCGGCGATTCTTGTCAGTATGATACGCGGAAAGAGAAAAGGAAAATCATCCTGCGGCTGCGGGTGCGCGGGCTGCGCCATGAATGGAGCCTGTCATCCGGCAAAGCCGGAAACTTTGAGAAAATAAGGTCTGAAAGATAAAGGAAGCGCCTCCATTTCTTTGTGCAGGAGCTGTAAAAGGGTAGAACTTCGATATTCATAACAGTTCATCCTAAAGTCAAATTCACTTTTCGTCATTTCTACGCAATATGCTTTCAATCAATACCATTCAATCACGCCCCAAAACGGACAGGATGCATTTTTTCATTGCCTCATAGCTTTCCGGTGTGATGTCATGCTCCATTTTGCAGGCATCGCCCGCCGCGATTACGGGGTCAACGCCGAGATGGACCAGCCAGTCCGTCAGCAGGGTGTGGCGTTCATAGACGCTTTCCGCGATTTTTCGCCCATCCTCTGTCAGATGAAGATACCCTTCTTCTGAAACGGTAATGTATCCGCGGTTTTTCAGGTTTTTGACGGCGACGCTCACGCTCGGCTTTGAAAAATTCAGCTCGGTTGCCACGTCGATGGAACGCACCACAGAGAGGCGGCTGCCCAAAATCAGTATTGTTTCGAGGTAATCCTCAAGGGATTCCTCGGCTTTGTGTCGGATATAACTCATGGTATTACTGTACTCCTTTCCGGAACAAAATCCCGTCCGTGAGTTAATCCTAACACTTTAGGGAGGCCGGTGCAAGGTCTGAAGGCAAAAAGGGTATTATTAAATTTTATCAGCGTTACTTTTCACGGGTAGGGGAACCCTGTAGTCATTAATTGTTCAAAGTGCTGAATTTGAAATCTTTCCAGCTGTGCGGCTGGAAAGATTTTTGTTCTTAACAAAAAATACCGGGAAACAGCGCATACGAGATTTACCGGGAGATCATCAAGGACAATATCGACTATGACATTCTCATGCAGGATGTGATGTTTGACGGGGACAGGCCTGACGAAATTGTTGACCTGATGCCGGAAATCGTCTGTGCCCGGAGAAAGACAATCCGCAACATCAAGCAGTATCTGCGGGCGGTGATTTTCAATGTCCCTTCCACAATCGGCAATTATTGTACGTCCCTTGTAGCGCATGACATGGCAAGCGGCGCACTTGCGCCAAAGGAGCTGAGCATAACAGGCTACGGAATCCCGCTCACCCCTATATCTTTTTTTGAATATCACAAACAAGATAGATTTAGAGATAGCGGAATGGTATAATCTGAATGTACATATTTCCTCATATTTCGTCAAATTCCGTTCAGAACTATACTGTCGGTAGCGTTAAAAAGCCCCGTTTTATCCAACTCTACCGTTGGTAGGTGTTCATTTTTATGCCGGATTTATATAACTCATACTTCTGTCTCTTATACACATCTCCGAGCCCACGAGACTAGCGCTCATCT
>CAMQTN010000141.1 GCA_947037115.1 uncultured Lachnospiraceae bacterium | reverse complement strand
CTTTTTCCTGATTAACATATACAAATTCTTTACATAAATAATAATCTGTCACGCTATTTCCTGTTTCTCCATATAATTGCACTTTATAACGTATAACCTCTTCTTTATCATTTTCATAAACTGTCAACTCCAATGGGTATCCCAAATTATCTACATAAATATCTTGCACATCAATAAATATCTTCTGTTCCAAACCACATATTTCCGACATATACATATTCCTAAATTCTTCCATATAATTTTCAATCTGCTGTTTTGTATCTATATCTTTTAATTCCATCTTATTACACGCAAACAAATTGCAAAGTACGCTACAAGAAACAACAGTCCCTACACATCTATTCCAAAACAACATACCCATTTTCCACCTCTCCTTGTTTATATTTTTCTAACAATTCTTCTACTGAATATCCATACGCCATCTGGAAATGAGGCAAATCTTTAAAAGTCGTCCAATCTCCTCCCCATTCAAATCCACACCCTTTACCAATATCAGATACTTGTTGCCAATCAAAATTGATCTTCTGCTTTCACAATCCATACCTCTCCATTCTCCCTGACAATATCCCAACGGTAATATTCCTCATCCAGAACTATCGCAATCAATTGATCTCCCTCAATCTCATACTTACACCCATATGCATCATAATTATCCCCATCCTTTTTGATATCTTCTATGCGTTTAGTCTCTAAATGAATCAAATAGGGCCCGAAATCGTTATAGCAGATGAAATGATCTTCATCTATCCAGTCTGTAAAACAATATTCCCATTGTTCCCGCAAAATAAGATTGGGGATATTCTCCTGATAACGTACAACAATCTGGGATGGTGCGTTAGGTATCATTCCATTTACGATATATACCGCTTTCGTCCCCTTCGGCGATTCCTTCCACTCTCCCTGATCCATCTCCCGCCATCCATCATAATAATTGTATTCCAGACTTTTATAGATATCCTCGATCGTCACTTCCCCTCTGTCCTGCCCGCTCACTTCTACCCTCACAAGCGAAAACTCTATTAACCTGATTTTTTCCTCCCCGCTTTCCTGAAAATACATGGATACCGCATAATCTCCATAATACCGGGTCAGATTAAGCTGATTAAAACGTATCATATCTTCATAGATCACCGTATCCTGCGGCCATATATTCGTAAATCGTATGGCTCGGATATCATCAAGATAATACGAATCTATACCATCGTAAGCAGGCTGCGCTATCCCCTGAAACCGCCATGCCTCCTCAGTACAATATAGGATATCCCTTTCATAGAGCGTGTTCTTATCATACCGTTTTTCAAACTCTTCCGCGTTCAAGTCCAAAAAGTCAGACACCATCTCCGCATCATAGATCTCCGCAAGTTTAAAGTTATCTACCAATTCTTCCGCATCGCCGCTTATTCCGCACAAGCCTGTTATATGGATCATCTGCATTGTCAATATTATACTTTTTAGCCAGAACATCTTCTTTACCATCCACTTTTAACAAGTCACATAATTTCTTTCATCTTTCCGATTTATATGATATATATATCTTTGTTTTTTGAAGCAGTTCCTGTCTATATCCTTTGTGTATCCACCTCTCATTTAGAATAAATTCTCTTAACCCTTCCTGTAGGTGCTCATTAAGCTTCTTTTGCACTGCTTCATCCGTCATCCCTGTCACCTTTACCGCCGGAAAGACCGTTCCTTCACATTCCCCCTGCGTTTCGTGCAGCTTCCCACTTACACTCCTGCCTGAATCATCCCTTTTTGTATCAATCCATAGAAACTTAACATAGTATGAACACGCTTCTCCTGATTCCTTCATTTCCTTTTTACTCTCTACTGCATCTGTCATTTCTACAGATTCCAGCATACTCTTCTGCTTATTCCCTGCTATCAAGACCGCAGACAGTACTATTCCGATCATACCTATACTGCATATTTTATTTTTCATTATTCATATACTTCTCCACGCGTTTCCACCTTGGATACCTTACGCCCCAACTGTTAGGCATAGAAAAACTCACTCCATTCGATGATACGGTAGTCTGTTCTGGATTAATCGTAAAAAGCGCACCCTCTTTTATATTAGCTATCCGCTCCCAGTACTTTCCGATGTATCCGCAGTTTCAGCTTCTTCGGAAACTGATTGTGCAGACACTAGCACTACGGTGATGACTGCCAATACCGATAACAGTCTGATTATTCTTTGTCGCATACAAATCCAGCTCCTTTAACATTTACCATTTATAAAACTTTCCGCCGCCAGAAAAACTCCCATTGTTAACGTATCCTCCATTACCTGCACCCGAAACATCAGCTTATTCATGCAGATTCCCACCCGCAATGGCTGAACGGAAAGATAGTTCGCATTCTATCCTACCAGACCAGATTCCCCTCTTCCCTGACCCGCTCCATATCCACATATACAAAATCATTTTCCTGCGCGTAACTCTGCGCAAATTCACTCTCCCCATATACCAGACGCAGGGCGTCACACCCTGTAAACGCATCATCCGCAATCTCAGACACCGCAGGCTGTATCGTGATCTGCTGTAATCCCGTATCTCCCTGACATGTCATGGCTTCTATCCTGCTTACTGCTTCTGGAAATACGATCTCTTCTATCAATGGGCAGTCCGCCATGGCCCGTTTCCCGATCGACTCCACCGTTTCAGTGATATAAATATCCCGTAATGCACTGCATCCTGCAAACGCTTCCTCCCCGATCTTCAACGCTCCCTGCGGCAGATAAATTCTCTCTGCTGTTTTATTGCCCTTGAATGCCTCCGGCCCTATGACTGTTACCGCTCTATCTTCCATATAGGCCGGTATAAAAAGCGTAGTTTCACTGCCTTCATATGCAATAACCTCCACAGTATCATCTGCCAGTATCTTATAGCGGTAACCGCCGCACTGCTTTTCCGATTCAGGAGACTCTGTATCCAGTGCGTCTGTCACCGTATCCCCCGTTGAATCCTCTACCGCCCGCCCTTCTCCGGCCTGCTCCCTTTCCTCCGCAACGGATACTGAAATCTCTTCCGGCAGTTCCTTTCCATCCTGTTTCACAACCGCAATTCCAATGACAACACATACCGCCGCCAAAAGGATCCCTGCATTTCTGAATCGTTTCCTGTTTCCGTTCATTTTCTTCCTCCCTCACGGCATCTCATCCCCGCTCTCTACCTCGATAAACTCACACCCGCTCTGGATCGCCAACTCCTCCGCGCGGCTTCCTTCCTGCCCGTAGACAGTGAGTTCCTTAAATCTACCACCAAAGATATTTTCATGAAATTCCACCACTCCTTTCGGAATGTAAACTCGTTCCACACTTCGAGCATACAATAGTACCCCTTGAATGCTAACTGTGCTTTCCGGAAACTGTATGCGCTTTATTTTAGTGTCCTCATAACCACAACCAATCTCCCGAATCCCTTCTTCATAAACAACTTCCGTTAGGTTTTCACATCCATTAAATACACCCTCTCCGATTCTCTCCACCGTTCCCGGTATGGTGATCCGGCGTAAATCCATACAGTCTACAAAAGCATAGCTTTCAATCACTTGTATTGAACTTGGAATATGGATTGTTTCTAATCCGTTAATACCGACAAGTGCCCCATCATCAATAGTCTCTGTTCCCTCTGACAGTATAATCTTTGACACCTCCCCACCTTTGAAGAGTCCATAGGGAAGTTCCTTCACTGTTCCCGGAATCTCTATCTGCTTTATCCTGAGACCTGCAAAGCAGGACTCTCCAAGCTGCACCACCGTATCTGGAAAGATAATCTCTTCATATACCGTCTGTCTGGAAATTTCATCCATAATAGGAATTTCTGTCACCCAACTTCCGCTCCTCAATCTTGTCACGCCATAGGGAATTTCCAACACTGGATCCGTATTCCCCCTGATCCCTTCCAGACAACTTCCCCTGATCTGAAACCGCTCGTCCCTCGCCTCCTGCCACGGGGTTTGCTCAAAGGCTTTCGGATCAATATCTGCATACTGCGGCAGAACTATATTGCGTAAATTGCTGCAACAGGCAAATGCCTCTTTGCCAATTGACATAACATTATCTGACAAAAACACATCTCTCTCCAACTCTTTTCTTCCTGTAAACAAATCGTCCCGAAATGCGCCTTCTCCAATCGCCTGAATCCCTTTACCCAGACTCGGCGTATCCATATGCCTGCATCCGGCAAAGGCATAGGCTCCGATATAGCGTGCACCCCCTTCCTCTATCTCTAAACGCCGAATATCTTGACTGTACGAAAAAGCCTTATCTGCAACGCCGACAACATGATAGCCATCAATGCTCTCTGGAATCACAAGCCAGCCATAACTATCACAATTTCCGCCGGTAATCACCGCTTCGCCATTATCATTGATCTCATAGGTGAGACGCTGTTGTTTATCCTCCTTTGATTCATCAGTTGAACTGGCACATGTAATTCCTCCTCTGCTAACCAGCAGATATAGGGCGACCACCGCCAGTATGTAGTTTCTGTGTCTTCTCATTCCTGTAACCTCCCCACCGGTTGCCCATTACTATTAATAAGATGCTCTAAATGTGTATTAATATCTTTTGCGTATCCATCCTTCCGCTTCCTGCATTATTCCAAAATCAGCATTACATTTGCTGTTCTCCGCATCTACTTCTTTTTCTTCTAAAGTTCTGCCGATTCTGACTCCGTTTTGATGTACAATGACCATCAGACGCTGCTGCCCACCGCCCCGATAACGCATGATGACATGGATCACTTCTTCTTTGTCCAAAGTATTCAGGACAATCGGCAGGATTTTTCGTGTTAAACATTATCTTTTATTTCTAACGGCACTTCCCACTTCACATAAGTATCCTGCTTACAGGACGGATACGGAGGCGCAATAAAGTATAGGTATCCACCCTTTATATAAAAATAAGTATTATCCTGCTTTATGTAAGAGTCCTCCTGAAACAGGGGGATAAAATACTCTTCCAGATATTCTTTTCTCTCCTCACCATCAATTTCCATATATCCTTCCAAAATCTGTACGCTTAACTGTTCCTGCTCCATGGCATCTTCCATAAGTTTTTCCCACTCCGGCCACGTATAAAAATCCTCCATTGAAAGAATTTCTTCTGTTTTCAGATCAAAATTCATCCCCCGGCTGTATGAACTATAACTCATAGCCTCACTTATCCCACCCTCAAAAAGAACGCTCGCGAAGCGTTCGTCCATGTACGTAATTTCACAAGTCTGCTCAATATCATGTATCACCTCTCTTGGCCCATCAAACGCTTGCGTAATAACAAATTCAAAGATACTGTCATTTACCCGCTTAAGAAACCATAAATGCTCTCCTCTGAAATAAGGATATTTCATATCCCATGTAGTAACCAGCTGTGTGCCGCCAATCCCGTCCATATCCGCAACCGAATCCTCCGCGCAAAAAGACTTTTCTATAACTTCCACATCACCGACGATGGTATGTCTTATCTCACCGATTATCTCCTGCCCGCTCTCTTCGCTGCTTTTGTTTGTTTCCAATAATTTGTCAAACTTGTCTATGCTCAGTTCCACATACATACTACCCTTCATAGAATCGCTCCAAGGCACAATGAAGTAAATCTGGTTATCCTTGAGAAAAAATACATCTGTCCGGCTGATATACTCGTCAGAATCGAAAAACTGTACAAACTGATCAATCTCTTCTTCTATACCTTCCTCCGTCAAAGGAATATCCACGCCTATCTCATTTGCTTCTCTTGCATCCTCAATAATCGCTTTAATGTCAGACAACATGTAGTAATCACTTAATGAGATACGTCTGCCTGTCTGTAAATCAAAATTTAACCCCTTGGTACAATCTTCGTAGGAACCCCAATAACTTCTATATCCAGAAAAATGAATGCTTATTATGTTTTCATTTACAATTTCACTTTCATATTGTATTTCCTCATCCACTACACCCGGATAATATTTTCCAAAGTCTTCCGGTATCACTTCATTATAAATTTGTTCCGTTACTAAATTCGAGATCTCAGCTTCCCCATCTATGTATATGGTTGGTAGCTTTATCTTTCGATGCATCCCTTTTACATCTATCTGTACACAAGAGTCCTGTATTTCTATTCCTGTTTCTTTTTCCAAACCATCGTCTGCAAAAAATGTCCTGATAACAGCAAATGCTGCCAATATGGATAAAATTCCCATAACAAATATTACATTTTTTCTGCAATTTTTACCCATTGCCCTTCTTCTCCTTTCATAAAATCAAATAGCCTCAACCGTACTGCCATATATCTTCACTTATCACAAAATGTCTCTGCGGCACAAGAACGTCGCTTCTGATCAGTTTAATATCCACGCCCTCAATCAAAGCCTGTCTCTTATACACATCTCCGAGCCCACGAGACTAGCGCTCATCT
>CAMQTN010000140.1 GCA_947037115.1 uncultured Lachnospiraceae bacterium | reverse complement strand
AAGCTCAAGGATTTCAATACAAGAGATCAGATTCCGGGCAGATAGTTTCAAATCAGCGCACTTTTATCGTGTCTTCCCTTAACGGCAGGCCGAACGAATTTTTCGCTTCCTCCAACAGCATCCCCTCGACATCAACCGACATAATTTCAAGATATGCCTCCCCATCCCTGATCCCATCCTGATACCTGACATGGAACTCATTGAGATATAGCATACTGCCGTTATCAAGCGCAATCCGGTTGTAAGATTTCATGGCCTCGGCAAACTCCGCTGCCGACGCTTCAGGATGCCGGGTCTCATAGTCCATACACCGTTTTGCAAAGTCACTCAGATCCACGGTAATGATCTCCTCCGTACCCTCATCCTCCTTACGGAGTTGAAAAGCGGAAAAATCCACAGGAAGTTTTTCCTCATCGGCCGCATGATACCCCGCGTCCTCATTCAGCACATAGAACCGGCTGTATCCGTTTACATCCAGACTGTCAACCATCTGCCTGCAGTGAATCTGATGGCTCTCTATCTGTGTGTAAGCCTCCGCGTCCATGCCTGCCTGCACAAGTTTTGATGCAAAACTCTCCTCATAGATATTATATTCCTCCACCAGTGCCGTCATCCCCGGCTCATTCTTCAAATATTGGTAAGCTCCCTTCAACCGCTGTATTTCCGTTTGTGAAAGACTCCCCTGTGTCAGCAGTTTATGGTAGTAGGTTTCCAGAAACATTCGCTGCCATCTGTCAGACAGGCTGTTCCTGTTAATGCCCGGCATAAGAAACACAATAAACACGCACACACCTGCAAATACAAGAGTGCGTTCCATTTTTTCCTTCTGGAAATGCCAGACCAGCAGAGCCGTAATCTCAAAAACGACCACAGCCATGCCCATATACCGGCCCGGCGTCATGCCATACTCACAGATTCGCACACACATCGCATAAGTCTGTACAGGAATCAGCGGTATCAGCGCATAAGGCAGCCTCTGTAGGATGCGCATGTACCTTGTCTCATCCCGATAATAATAATCCATGACCCAAATCGGCATACCAAAACAGAAAATTCCTGTAATGATGCCGAACAGTTCATTGGACGGCATTTCCCACAATATCAGATTCCTGAGAAGATATACATACACAATCAACAGCGCGCAGATCGTCATGCCGGTCAGTACATAACGGATCAGAAGCCTGCCCAAAGGCGTCTCTATATTGCTGTCCGTATTTTTCAGCGCCATGATGCACCCCGGCACATAGTACAGTCCCATGACAAGGATCAGTCCGGTATCGCCAAGCAGCCCATAGCTTTCTATAAACAACATATCCACCACCGAAAGAACCAGCATGACGCCGATAGAAAGCACAAAGAAAACCGCCGTTGTCACACACCAGTTTACGAGAACATGGAGCATGTACTCGATAAACCCAACGCTGCTTTTTCTGTGGCAAAAATAAACCGTACCCAAAAGAAGAAGGAGCGCATATCCCACAAAAAACTGCTCCAGCCACCTGTTTATGGCACTGCCGGATACGTGGAATATCTGTGCCGACCCTTCCAGAGACATTCCCCAGGCATTAATTCCCGCAATCACGCCGCCGGCTAAACATCCCAAAATTCTTACGGCCTTTTCCTTCTTCCCTTTCTGCGCATAGGGAATACCGCTTTCTATCAGCATAGCCGTGCAGATAAAAATCATCATACCGACAGCAATCTCTGTGGAATAATAAAAACACTTCCATATACGCATCTGCTTTCTCACATCGTAGTCAAATATGTAGAGAAAATTTTCAGTTGCACCGTAAATTGCCAGAAGCGCCACTGCGCTTACCGTCACTCTGTAATCCGCATATGACTGTATGATTCTTTTCCATAACAGGAGCAGGTTTTCCCTGAATGATTTCATGTTCTTCTCCATCCCAAATCATTGATACTGAAACTTCTACGTCTCTACCGGCATTTTATCATATTCGGTATCGCATAGCCCATCCCAAAGTTGTGTGAAATATATTGTAACACACCACTGGCATAAATCACATCAAAATGATCTGTCAGACAGGAAAAATAAGGCTATCGCTGACAACTTATATCAACGATAGCCCTTAAAATAACCTTGCCGCCAACTGTCCCTGTTGCGGGATACCGTAAGCCGCAGATACGCTTCGATTCATTTATGAATACTCTGCTCACGAAATTTCCTCTCCTGTGATTGCGTTAAACCGGATCGTGTACCCGCTGTCCTCAACCGATTCCCCATCGATTTCAAAATCAACGCACCATACCGGAATGAGATCCATTTCCGTAAAGGAGTTTTCCTTCAAAAGCGGAAAATACTCCATCCAGATATTCTTTGCCTTAAACTCGCTTGTTAAAGTCACGTCGCCAAATTTTTTCACAATTGCTTCTTTGATGCCGTCTTCACCTATAACAGCCGCCTCCTTCTGATTTCCGTCACTAAGCTCAAACATTCCCATCATGGTTGTCATTTCAATTCCATTGTTTGATAACAGTGCCGTTACCGTAACCGGATAAGCCAGGAATCTCTCACTCGTTCCCCGCAGCCCTGGTTCATTTCGGTAAACGGGAATCCCATTTACATCCATTCGAAAAATTATCCGGTACACTTCCATCCCTTCGTCAAACGTATCGCTTTCATATCCCTTTGCCACCAAAACTCCCTGATAGCCATCATCTTCCATAATTGCCTTTTTCACATTCTCAAAATCCATCTGATTCATAGCAACCACATTGAGGGCTTCCAGTTCTCCACCAACTCCAAGCGTCTCTATAAAACTCTGCATCCTTGCAACAGCATCCGCCCGGGACATAAAAGACAGATCCCTGTCATCTGTCAATCCCATCTCCCCCGCATAAGAACAATAGGTATCCAAATGGTTTGCCATATCATTTCTTTGATATGTAAGTGAGCCGCCCGTAAATTCACCGCTCCCATCATTAACAACAAGGGTTCCTTCTGCATTTTGCCCTAATGCTTCCTGCACTTTATCATAGTCAAAATTTTTTAATTGCGCTGCATACTCATAAAGGTTATTTTCCGGCATTTTCAATTCCGCACTGATAAACAGGTTCTCATCCAGTTTTTCATCTATGAAAACTGTTGTGTCCTGAGGTGGTGCCTGGACAGGAATATCTGTATCATCCTGCGCTTCGACAACCTGCGTATCTGTATCTATACTTCCCTGATCAATATTCGATTGTTCTTCACTCTGAGATGTATGGGCACATCCTCCCGACAATGCCAGGAGAGCCGTCATACTTATTACAGTCCCTATTTTTCTTATCTTTTTCATCTTAACCTCCACTTATCTTAACATTTTTTTAACAGTTCCCGTCATTTTCTGCATTGTATTCCTCCCTTCTTTTCGGAAATGACTTTATCATAAAAAGGGACACAGTGCCGCTTCTTGTCATAATTGATATAGATTTTTGTAAAAATTGATAAGAGCATGGCAAACATTCCGCCATGCTCTTATCATCCCTATTGTTTTATTACTTCTATTTTGCCTTTACATCCCATTTTCCATTCTCGCCATGTACAGGATCAGATTAACACAGAATATTCCCTCCCGCGTCGTGACTGCCATTGTGCCATTATACTTCTCCACTATCTTCCTCACATTTTTCAGCCCGATCCCATGCTGTTGCGTAAACGGCTTGGTTGTCTTTAAGACCGTATCTTTTCCCTTCTGCTCTTCACACAGAATACGGGAGGATTCAAAACTGTTCTCAATATTCACCTTTAGAATCCCTCTTTTTAGTGTAATATGGACACTCAGATATTTGTTTTCCGTCTTGCCCGCTGCCTCAATTGCATTTTCAAGCAGATTTCCCAACAGAACGTTGATATCAAAAGAATGTCTGACTTTTTCCGGCAGTATCACTTTGATATCAACGGTTTTCAGTTCCTTCTCAGCCTTTTGCAGCATAAAATTGAGTACGCTGTCTATTTCCAGATTTCCAGAGGCAACGATCTCATTGGGATTTTGGAGAAATGATTTCATCTCGTCGATGTACACCTGTATTTCTGCTACATCATGTTTATTCGCCAACAGCATCAATTCGTTGAGATGATGCTTTATATCATGACGTAAGGCTTTTATCTTTTCTTCTCCCCGCAGAATAACATTCAGCTGGTTTGCGTATGCCTGCAGCTGTGTCTTCAGCATTTCCATCTCATATTGCTGCGAAATTGAATGCAGCAATAAATTATACAGGTATAGCATGAGAAAATTTGCAGCCAACAGACCGATGCTCACAATGGCAAGCCCTATGTCTGTACATGTGCCGGAATAAGTCAAAAACACAATGACCGTAATACTGCATATGGGCATCAGAACAAGCGAAACATTTTGAACAGCCTCGGTATCTTTATGGATTGTGATCATTTTTTCTATCACCAACTCACATATGAAAATCAGAAAAATCGAAATAACAGCATAAATCTGATTATAGGCTTCTCCATCCCGGTAACTGATAAACATGGATGTGGCCGCCACATCACAGCCACAATTTACCAGATAAATCGTACCGGTTATAAACAGATTTGTCTTGACAGACTTCGTGTACAGGCGTACGATTGCGGCAATTCCCATCAGGTTGCATACCGTATTGATCCAAACCGTATGAAATTCCCAAAACAACACCGTATTTATAACATAAAAACAGGCACAAATAATGAGTTTTTTCTTTTTGTCCGCATCTCTCCCCAAAAAGACCGTCACACATCTGCCAATCAGAAATATCCGGAAAAGATTGGTCAGCGCACAGAGCATAAAATCAAGCATATCTATTCTTCCCTTAAAAGTTTGTCTCTCACAAATTTTCGATTTGACAGACTGATTGTCAACATCGTGCCATCTATCAATTCCACCATCTCATATGTGTATCGGAAAACATATTCTTTGTTTATGATATAAGACTGATGTATCACGATAAAATCCTCCGACAGGCATTTCGCAACTTTTTTTAATTTGCCATAAAATTCAAATGCCGATTTCATGGTTACAACCTTTACCTTACGCCCTTTGCTTTCAAGATAAACAATATCGCCCATAGGAATATAATAGTAATCTTTTCCCTGTTGAAATTCAAACCGCTCATTTCTCTTTTTTATAACTTTGAGCGCCAGATCCATAACTTCATTGATCTGCTCCTGCAAGATTGGTTTGACCAGAAAATCCAAAGGCTGTGTTTTGAATAATTGCTGTGCATAGGATGCCTTTCCCGAAATATACACGATCTGCAACCCCATATTGTCCAACTGGTTTCTGATATAAGCACCGACCTCAATGCCTGTCATTTTAAACAATTCTATATCCAGAAAAAGAAGATCGAGATAACCGCCTGATGCCAGATAGTCTCTCAGGCTTTCTCCTGTATACCAAACATTTGTATCAACCTGGATATTCTTTTCCTGCGCATATTGAAAAAGCATATTTTCAATGGATATACAGATGTTCTCTCCATCATCGCAAATTCCAATGCTGTACATACTATACTCCGTAACATTATTTAGTCTAAAACAATATATCTTTCAAGGTTAAACTTAAACGCTGCTAGTGATTATATCGCTGGAAATCAGCCATGTCAAACGATTAAACGGCACCTGACTCCAATTCTTTCTCTAAAAACTGTTTTATGTACACGTTATGCCTTTTTCTTTGCTACGGGTATCCATACCTCATATTGTGCATTCTGTGGGTCTGGATTTAAGTACACCTCAATATCGGGAGCGTTGGCATATTCATATCCAGAGGCCGGAAGCCACTCTGTTATAATCCGCTGCTCCAATTCCTGTATTGACTGGTTTGTCCCCGTTCCGGAAAAGATTGCCCAAGTAGATGCAGGAACAGTATATTCTTCAAACTCACCGCTTGTTTTTGTACTGGAAACGGCAATAAAATATTTCCACTGTTCTTCATCATTGCAGACACTCACGCCCAAAAGCCCCATTGGCGGCGTATCCATCATTCCTGCCAGTTTCTGTATTGTTCCATTTACAGACGCCTCCTGCCACATCTCAGGCACAACCATAAAGTTATTTTCGATCTCCTTATCAAGCGGTGCAGAAACTCCAATAATGCGGAATGCTTCTTTTGTTTCAATTCTATAATTCATTTCTGTCGCTCCTTTCACAGCAATTCTAAACACAATGGGGGAAAAAGATTTCACAGATACGCCCTCGCCTTTCACCGACGAGGGGGCTATCCCATGAAAAGACTGGAACGCCCTGTTAAATGCGGTCGGGGAACGGTAACCATACTTCTCAGCAATATCAATAATCCGTTCATCCCCACCCTGCAAGTCTACCGCCGCTAAAGACATTTTTCTTCTTCGGATATACTCTGCCAGAGTGATACCCGCCATATAAGTAAACATCCTCTGATAGTGATAGGTGGAGCAGCAGGCAATCCGCCCAAGCTGTTCATAGTCAATTTCACCTGTCAAATGTTCCTCAATATAATTTATGCTTTGGTTTAATCTTTCAACCCATTCCATGAGCTACCTCCTCGTACGTATTGTGTTTTGCGGACATAAATTTATC
>CAMQTN010000139.1 GCA_947037115.1 uncultured Lachnospiraceae bacterium | reverse complement strand
CTATTATATGGAATATAGTAAGATATATTTTGTAGAAAATGTGCAACGGATTATTTTTTACAGCAGCAGTTCGCACAATCCCGACCCGAAAATCTGTGAGACAGAATACCATGATGAAAAAGATAAAAACCCATATCAAAAATCTGCTCAACCGCACCGCTCTCTGGATGCAGCTTACCGCCTTTATGGTTCTGATCGCCACCATGGTCGCAGGATATCTGATTTACAAGGACTACACCTCCACCCGGAGCCTTACCATCAACAATCAGCTTGATACCACCCGGAAGATTCTGAACCTGGAGCTGGAAAATCTGGACACCTATCTTATGGAGCTTGCCAATTTCTGCATTCAGCCCTATTATGACTCCCGCTTTACAAGGATCGTGGAACAGAATGCGCCATTGACTTCCGAACAGATTGCCTATGCCAAGCAGCAGATGTTTTACTATTACTATACCCGAAACGACATCCACGATTATGAGCTATATCTGCTCCATCAGGATCTGTCCATCGGGCGCACCAATGGCCAGCAGCACATTATTGCAAGCGAAACTGCGCCGGAGGGCGTGTGGGAAGCGCTTGCGGAGTGTGAAGTCAGTCCCATGAACCACAGCATCTGCCCATCCGGGTCAACGAACCTGATCTACTATCACTCCCTCTTCCAGATTAAAGGCCGGGTCAGTCAGGCCATTGTGCGTCTGGAACTGGACGACACTTTCGCCAGACAGTTGATTGAAAATCACTCGACCCACGGAGAGATCATTTTCTTCCTGAATGACAAAGGTGAGATCATTTTCACCAATCATCCGGAGTTACCGTACAGCGGCGGAGAGCTGTTGCGCGCCCTCTCCCTGAGAGAAGGACATCGTGACGGTTATGAAACAATTGACTTATCAGGTCAGCCATTCCTGCTGGTGGAATCTGAGAGCAGCACCTCCGGGATTCGTCTTCTCAGCCTGACGCCGCTCTCCTACATTGATTCCCAGATCGGACAGCTCCAGAAATCCATTCTGGTGAGCGGCGTCTGGGTCTGGCTTCTCACTGTTGTATTGATCTACATGTTGCTGCGGCTTCTGACAATCCCTCTGCGGATGCTCTCCGCACAAATGCAGAAAACCGGTGAAGGGGATTTTCATGCCAGGGTTGATGCGGAGGGGAGCATTGAAATCCGAAGCCTTTCGGAGAACTTTAATTCCATGGTCTCCCACATTGACCAGCTGATCAAACGCACTTATGTTGCTGAATTAAGTGAAAAAGATGCAAAGCTGGAAGCGCTGGAGGCCCAGTTGAATCCTCATTTTTTATACAATACCCTGCAGGCGATCTCCACGGAAGCGCTGGTCAACGACCAGCCCCAGATACACCACATGATTACCTCGCTGGCATCCAACCTGCGCTACACCATCAAATCAGACACTCTTGTGCCTTTAAGACGGGAAATGAGCTATGTCAGCGACTATATTTTTCTTCAGAAAATCAGAATGGACGATGCTCTGGAATTTCAAAGCGATATCGATCCTGCCACTGAGGATTGTCTGATCCCCAAGATCAGTATTCAGACGCTTGTGGAAAATTCCATCATCCACGGAAAAAGCGACAACATAGACACCATAATTGTGACAGTATCGTCACAGTATAATGACTCTAATGTCACAATTACGGTTCGTGATAACGGCTGCGGCATCGGACAGGAACAACTTGAAAAACTGTACGCAGATTTTGATTTGCAAAAGAATACAGGTAAAAACGGCGGCATCGGACTGGCCAATCTCAACAGCCGGATCGGGCTTCTCTATGACAAACCGGCATCCATGGAAATCCATACCCGCGAGACCGAATATACGGAGATTATACTGACTCTGCCCGCCATAAAAGAATCAAACTGATTTGGAGGAACTTTATGTACAAAGCGCTGATCATTGACGACGAAAAACCGGTACAGATTGCCATCCAGAAACTGGGAAACTGGAACTACTACGGCATAGAACCTCCACAGCTGGCCGCAAATGGCAAAGATGCCTTACAGGCCATGCGTGAATTTCACCCTGACATTGTCTTCGTAGACATGAATATGCCCGTTATGGACGGCGTCTCCTTTTTACAGGCCGCCTCCGGCGAATTTCCGGACAGCCAGTATATCGTGGTCAGCGGCTACGACCAGTTCAGTTATGCCCAGCAGGCACTTCACTACGGCGCCTGCGAATATCTGTTAAAACCGGTGGAGGAAGAAGCGCTGAACGGCGCCATCGAAAAGGCTATCCTGCGTCTGGACCCGGACGCCTCTTTTCAGGAATCAAAAGAAGCTCCGCAGAGGGAAATTTCACCCGACGAAGCCGTCTCCATCATCAAGGACTACATCGACAGCAACTACTGTCAGAATATCAAGATCACCATGTTTTCGGAAAAGTACTTCTTTTCCACCGAATATCTGACCCGCCTTTTCCGAAACAAGTACGGCTTCACGATTTACGAGTATGTCCTGAAGCTTCGCATGGAACGCGCAAAAGAGCTCCTGGCGGATGAGGATAACAAAATCATCGACATTGCAGAGCGTTTGGGCTATACGGATAACCATTACTTCAGCAAAGCTTTCCGCACCTGCTTCAACATCACTCCCAGCCAGTACCGGAAAGACTTTCTCGAAAAGAAAAAGCAGTAAGACAAAGCCGCTCCGTCTTACTGCTTCCTGCGTATTCTCTCTACTGTTTTAACGCCTGCGCCAACTGGTATATATTCTCCAGAATCTCTTTCGTCTTCGCCATGTCCTCCACAGTCGCCTCTGAAGTCCTTAACCCTTCTGTGGAAGAGGCCGCAACCTCCTCACTGGTAGCGGACAAATGCGTGATATTGTCTGATATGGTGGCTGTAGACTGTAGAATCCCTTCAATAATCCGCTCTGTTTCCTCTATGTATGCCGAAAGTTCCGTAACTTCCCTGTCCACGCTCTCAAATTTCTTCCGGGTGCTCTCAATCAGTTCATTCTGCTTCCTGACAGAGGCCGCCGAGTCCTCGATCGTTGCATTGGCATGTTTCGTATCCTCATTCAGCTCCGCTATAATATGCGTAATTTTGTTAGAGGCGTCCTTAGTCTGCTCTGACAACTGCCTGATCTCCTCCGCAACCACAGCAAAGCCTTTTCCTGCCTCTCCGGCACGGGCCGCTTCGATAGAGGCGTTTAACGCAAGCAGGTTCGTCTGGTTGGAGATATTTAAGATCTCACCTACAAAATTCTGCACTTCCTCCACCTTGACAGTCAGTCTCTCAATGACCTCAACGGTGACGCTGCTGGCCCTCTCCACGTTCTCCGCCTGCCGTTTCAGCTCACGCACCACACCAGAGCCTTCCTCCACTGTCTTGTCCGTACTTCTGGAGGCTGCAAGCATCTTCTGCGTTCCCTCCTCCGCCTTATCCATACTATCCTGAATATCCGCACACATAGCCGCCTGCGTCTGAATTGCCTCCGCAGTGCTCTCCGTGCTCTCCACAATATTGCCCATGGCAAAATTACTGGTATCGACACTGATTTTCAAATTCTCCAGCATCTCCATGGCACTCTCAAAATACTCTGAGATATTCTCCGCCGTCTGCGCAATCTTCCGGTTGCTCTCCTCCTGCTTTCTGGCCGCCTCCATGATTCCCTCTGTGTTCTCCTCATGGAAACGGATTAAAAGTTTCACGGCACGGATGGAAGCAACCGCAGCCAGGGACAGGGTGATCAACGCAATCACCATCTCTTCTAACGCCCCGCTGCCTGAAGCAATCCCTGATATCAGACGAATGACTGTAACCAGAATTGCAACCGCATTCCCGCCTACGATGAGCCGTACGTTCAGATAAGCCATCGCCGCAAAAATAACCGGCATCGAGTAAGTCCATGTGCTGGTCGTCGTCCCAAGCAGGCAGACCACAACATACACCATCGCCGCACTGGCCATCAGAATGACGCCGCAGCGTTTGGTGGCCCTGCCTGTCAAATAGACGATAACCGAAACGATCATTGCCGCCACCGCCGCGCCAAGCTGCGTCCATGTCCTCCAGGTCGGCTGATTGGACACCGCCCACAAAACCATCGACAACGCGATATATCCCAGAATAATCATAACAATGGGAAACACCGCTCCATTCGCTCTCTTATACTGTTTCTCTGTCATAGCAACCCCCTCTGGCATCCTCAGCCATTTTCCTGTACATCCACCCCAATTTTCCGAAACAGGGAAGACCGGATTCTGTCTCCCCTGTTTCTTAGTATAGTACCATTTAAAATATTTTTCAATTTATATTAATATTCTATATATTTTTCTCTATTCCAATATAAGTCCCGTTTTTTCTGAAAATTCCTCCGCCCACTCCCCTGTGCAGAAGAATACGATAGCTCCCTGCCCGTTATCCCCCGTCACATAGAACCGCTTCTGAGAATCCTGCCCTTCCAGCAACTCATTATATATGGAAAGCACGTTCCCGTCGATCCAGTCGTTGTATACTTCCATATCATACTGATATGTCCGTCCCTCCCAGTTCAGGCTGACGACGATCGTCCCGCGGCCTTTCTCCCAGTCCACGCCCTCCGTATTTTCTTCTATGTCACTGACGCTGTCGAGAGGACTGTCCTTGGCCAACGCCAGCATACCGTTTAATACTTCGATGTAATCCGTGGAAAGATCAAATCCCTCAAAGTCAAACCAGAATACCTCCGAAGAATAGCCGACCACATTCCAATCCTCATCATAATCCGGCGCACCCATATCCGTCAAAAGCCATGTATAAGGACTGCCCTCGACCAGATCATACAACTCATATTCCACCATGGAGCTTCGCACGGACTCCACCGTTTCCTTTGGCACATCCAGCCCCAGAGATGCAAGAGCCTCCACCTGTTCATCCAGAGTCACCCGGACGTAGGCGCTCCCCGCCTCGTTTCTGGTGTCCAGATAAATTTTCAGAATAAGAACCCCGGCGCTCACCAGCGCAATCAGCCCGAGAAACACCCACGTAAGCCATCCCGGCACATAACGCGCCTTCTTCGGCATCACCTTCTTTATACCCTGATCCGCGCAAATGCGGTGAAACACATCCACCTGCTCCCAGCTTACAAAGCACTCCTTTGCAATCATGATAAAATGCTTTTTATCTTTATGAAAAACGTAGAAAACCTCTTCCGTTTCCAAGAGCCACTCCAAAGACTCCCATGGATAAAAGTTTTTCATCTCCATGGGCATGTTTACAGTGATTCCCTTCTCCGCCAGAACGACCTGCCATGATCCGCACGCCCTGGCCGCAATTTCCGGCGTCCTCAACTGTTTTCTGATCCCTTTTTCCGGATCGCGGCAGTAAAGCCGCAAAATCAGCCAGACAGCAAGAGCCATACTGTAACAGACAAGCGTCCAGTAAAACGTTCCCACCACAATATAAGTACAGCTTATCAGGACAGCCGTCATCACACAGCCCCAGATCATCATAACATAACGCCGCGCAGCGCTCCCCAGACTGCCGCCGTTTAAAAGATCCGCTGCTCCCTTTTGAAAACGCACCCACCTTTCCTTGTCAAGCAGATAGGAAAAGCGCATATATTCCTGCGGTGCCGTATATCCCGGCTCCCGAACCGCCGTTCCTGCGTACTCTGCCGCTTCTTCGAATCCGTCTCCGCCCCCTTCCTGCGGATTGCGGATCAGGTCAAGAAAGGCCTCCAGCTCCTGCCCGTCCCCAAAAACACGAAGAGGCATAACAAACCAAGCCGGCCGTTTTGGGCTCTGCATATATCCCAGCATGAGAAGGCGTTTTGTCCTGCGGATAAACTGAATTTCCCTGCATGGTATCTCACTGCAATCGTTTCTATCCACCCGCAGTCTGCCGTCCCCGATCCGAAAAACCGTCCACATCTGTCCTTCCAGAAGCTTCACGGTGGTTCTGTAATTATAAATACCCACCGCAATAAGCGATGCAATCATCAGAAAGGCAATGATAACCGCCGCCTCCGGAATAAAAAAAGCCTCCAATACGATGATGAGTAGAACCCGAAACCATTTCCCCTTCTGATGTCTGAGCTGTTCCCAAAGGGCGATCCTGGTAAATTCCCGTATCTCCGACAGATCCATGACGTATTCATATTTCCTGCTGTTGTCCATATGTGTTTCCCTCTTGTGATATAAGATTTCTCAAAAGCGTGCTTTCTGCTTTTTAGAAATAGTATACACTAAAAAAAGCAGACCGTCATCCTTCCTTCTCCCCGATATCCTCCACCGGCTTCTCCAGCCCCTCTATCACAATGCCCTTTTTCTGCGCGTAATCCCACAGCGCCGCATGGATCGCCTCCTCCGCAAGCAGCGAACAGTGCACCTTCACGGGCGGCAGACCGTCTAACGCCTCCATCACCGCCTTGTTGGTGACAGTCAGCGCCTCCTGCACGGTCTTTCCCTTCACAAGCTCCGTCGCCATACTGCTTGTCGCCACCGCAGCGCCGCAGCCAAAAGTCTTAAACTTCACATCCCGAATGACGCCCTGTTCGTCAATGTCAAAATACATACGCATGATATCTCCGCATTTTGCATTCCCCACTGTGCCGACGCCGCTGGGATTTTCTATTTCCCCCACATTGCGGGGATTGTTAAAATGATCCATAACCTTTTCGCTGTACATACATATCTCCTCCATATCTTCTTATACTT
>CAMQTN010000138.1 GCA_947037115.1 uncultured Lachnospiraceae bacterium | reverse complement strand
TAAAAAAGACACCCCAAAACTGCAGCCGGGCATTTTCAGGGTGTCACCTTTTCATGGGCAGCTCTGGCTTACAGGAAAATCTCGCAGTCCGGCTCCACTTTCTTGCAGGCATCCAGCACATTCTTCATAACGTCTTTCGGCTCCTGCCCTTCGTCAAATTCCACGATCATCTTCTGTGTCATGAAATTGACCGTTGCGCTCTGTACTCCTGCTGTTTTACGGGCTGCATCCTCCATCAGATTTGCACAGTTGGCACAGTCTACCTCGATTTTGTAAGTCTTTTTCATTGTAAAGTCCTCCTTGTTATTTATAAATTCAGTGATTAAGTACTTGTTTAATCATCATAGCCGTAGTATAATTCAGAGAAAGGCACACGTCAATATCCCTGAAGCATTCCTTCCTAAACGGGCGAAAAGTATTTCCGTTTGGGCGAAATGCAATCGAAAAGAAAGGAAAAATAATATGGACAATATGAAATTACCACACCAACATGGAGAAGGACCGCAGACTGCACTAATCCAGAAACAATTAGACCATGTAGACTATTTCCAAACCGTAGCTGAAGTTTTCAAACAGCTTGGCGATACCACCAGAATCCGAATTTTCTGGCTCCTATGCCATTGTGAAGAATGTGTCCTCAATATTTCAGACATGCTCCATATGTCAAGCCCGGCAGTTTCACATCATCTCAGACCATTGAAAAACAGCGGTCTGATTATTTGCCGGCGTGAAGGAAAAGAAGTATATTATCGGGCCGCAGATACAGAACAAGGACGTCTGCTGCATCAGATGATTGAGCAGGTTATGGAAATCACCTGCCCTGAATTGTGAGGTCTGTCTTATGAATGATGAATTGGTAAAAATACAAAAAGAAATGGAAAGATTTCATCAAAAGGTGGCAAATGCTGTCATCCCGCTTTATCCCGGTATAGAGTTGTGTTATCTTACTTTTTCAACCGATTCTTTTTCTGTACAGCATAAGGCTCTATCACATATCATTCAGATTAACTACTGCAAAGCCGGACAGATGATGTGGGAGATGAAAAACGGAAACCGGATTTATTTGAATCCGGGGGATTTCTCCCTGCATACCATGAAAGCCTGTACGGATTCCGTACTTACCTTTCCAAACGGTACGTATCAGGGACTTGGCTTCTATATTGATTTGCAGGAAACCTCTGACAATCCTCCCGAAATGTTAAAAAACTTTGGTATTTTTGAAACCATATTACCTGAAAAATTCTGCAAAGATGACAGACCTGTCTTTCTTGCCGGAAATGAACAGACAGAAAGTATTTTTTCTGCATTTTATAACCAGCCTGAAGCGCTAATGCTTCCATTCCAAAAAATCAAGATTTTGGAATTGCTGCTTTACCTTGCCAAAATGGAGTTTACGCCCCAAAACAAACTGGCTGAATATCAATTCGAGCTGACTGAAACGATCCGGAAAATCCATGACCAGCTTTTGCAGCACATGGAGCAGAGAATTACCATAGAGGAACTTTCAAGACAATATCTCATCAATCCAACAACTTTGAAAAATGCTTTTAAGTCAGTCTATGGAACTTCCATCGCGGCACATATCAAGGAACACCGAATGCGACAGGCTACAAAACTGTTAAAAAAAACGAATAAGAGCATAGCTGAAATCGCGCAGGCTGTCGGCTATGACAGCCAGAGCAAATTTACTGCGGCATTTAAAACATATTTTGAAGTCCTACCGAAAGAGTACCGTAAAAATTGAGCGGAAGCAACACATCATTCTAAAACAAGTTTCTCTTGTGGTAGTACCGTTTCTGAGCATAAACAAAGGTATGGGAAAAAGGATATTTTCAACATAAGGCAGGCATAAACTTGGCAAACAGATATAGCCCCTCTGAACCTGCAGTGACTTCATGCGGTACGCCTGCCTGCATGATGGATATTGTACCAACCTCATAAGGAATAGTGCTGCCTGCATTTACACATCTCCCGCTCCCCTTTATCACCTCATGCGTTTCCAACTGGGTTTCATGGATATGGTTCCCAATACTACAATCGGGAGCAATCCGCACCAAATGATAGCTGAACTTCCCATCTGTGTCCTTCGCCGTAACGATGTGTTTCAGCTCAACGCCTTTAAAAGTTGGATGCTTTGACCAGTTGATCCCCGCAAAGCCAGCCTCCTTTTCCGGCAAAACCAATTTTCCATTGTTAAACAATTCAAATGTATTCATTCTGCACCTCCGATAAAATATGTGGTCTGTCTTACGTTTCAATCATATTCCCCGGAAGCTGTCATGTCTTGTAAAAAATTGCCCTATGTACTCTGTCCTATCTGCTTTTTTGAATGGATATATTCTGACGGGGATATCCCGACAATCTTCTGGAAAGCCTTGTTAAAATGGCTCTGGTCGTAAAACCCCATTTCTGCGGCAATCCTGCTGACCGTCTTTTCTTCATCCAGCAGCCCCTGTGATTTCCGTATTCGGTTCTGGATACAGAACTGATGCGGTGTCATCCCGATACTGCTTTTAAATTTCCTTATGAGGTAATATTTGCTGACAAAAATATCCGCCGCCAATGTTTCTATGGACAGCTCCTGTTCCGGGTGGCCGGTAATTTTATCAGTCAGAAATTTTATGCCTGCATCCATCTCTTCCCGCCCGTTGTCCCGAAGGCGGTAAATCTCCCGCACAGAAACCAGTAATTTATCGCCCTGCTCTTTTCCGAAAATCCCCTGCACTGCCGCATCCTTTAACAGTTCCCGGACAATCCCCTCCGCTGTCTCTATATCAGTTTCTTTTATAAAAGCAGTTCCTATACACATAGACAGCAGACGCGCATCTCTTCCCTGACGCACGGAATGTACAGCATAAGGCGGGATGACAAACACATCGCCTCTGTGGCACACCACTTCCCTGTTTTCGAAATACACTGCAACCGTTCCCAGCATGACAGCGGATATCACATAATGCCCTACATGGTTATGGGAGTCAAAATGCTTATCAATATTCTCTGACAATACGAACTCGATTGGGTATTTATCGCATTGATAGTATTGCATATTTTTCTAACTCCTTTTTTTCTATCAGTTCCTTTATTTGTTCACGGTCGCTTTTATCACATTAAGCAGCAGCTTCCCAAGTTATTTCCTGTCTTTTATTTGATTACATGAAACAACTATTTTCCGGGAATGAAAAGATTTAGAAATGTCATGGCATCCGTGGTATAATTGCTTCATTGAACACTTAAGGAGGCACACTGAATGGACGTATACCATAATAACAATATATGGGGAAAAGGCACTCCTGAAACCAAGCTGACGCCCCTCCCTGTCAACCGCTCTTTTCTTTGGGATAAACAGGAAATTCTAATCCCGGCAGTCTATGTAGGCAAAGCGGGAGCCGCCCTTGACGTATGCGCAAAAATTCCAACAGAAGATATGGCAGCGTTCCTGACAAAATGGGATTATGGGCGCCGGATATCCTTAAAAACTCCAGAAGAATTTGACCAGCTAGATGCAGATAACCCCGGAAGCAAAGAATTTGCCGTAGAATTATGCCTTGATGATACACCTCTGTTACGCCGCATGAGCAGCAGCATGCGCTGGTATCCGGATAATATAATCCAAATGGGAAATGCCAGTCCAGCCAGCGAAGCCGGATTTGACAATAATAAATTATCGGAGGAATGGATGGATGCTTATAGCTGCGACAGGGAATGCTGCTGGTATTTTGAGCGGCTTTGCTATGACTGGGACAGAGAACCGATTCTGTCCCCTCAAAAAATATCACTGGCTTTCCGTGCAAACTTAATTTCCATCACTGCTGGACACTTTTCCAGTGGCGTTTCCTGTGATGGGGAAACGGTAAAGGTGGCCCATCCCATAACCGGGCAGGAATACGTCCTGACGTTGCATGGGTGTGAACAGACCCGGCACAGCTTCGCGGAAATTGGGGCGAAAGGCATGGTTTACCCAGAATACTGCCAAATACTCTCTTACAGCATTACACCGGAAATAGACCGAAGCCTTTTTACCATCCGGGACTGCGCAGAAAGCGACCAGCCAAGAATGGGTAATGCCCAGGGACAGCCGGACGGGTCAGACGGTCCCACAGCAGTCTTTATTGCCGGAAAAAACGCCGCTCCTGAAAAACGGTCTGTAGTTTCCTCCCTGCATTTTGAGCCTGTGCCGGAAGTACAATGGCGGGTGATATTCCAGATAAAACCAAAAAATGATGCGGAAACCAGCTTTCCCATCAGGACATGATTGCATACAAATAGCAGCATGAAAAGAGCATGTCATCCTATCTCTAATAAGATGTCCTGTTTATATTACTTACTCCGCATACACCTTTTCCAGATACTTACCGGCCGTCCCGGCAAGGCGGTAGAGCAGTTCCACGTCCGTAGCCTCCCTGTCCCGCATACGGTATCGCGGAAAAAAGCGGGTGATATGGAGAGGGATTGCCGGACTCAAACCGGAAATCCATTTGGCCTGCGCTTCCATATCCTCAGGAGAATCGTTTTCCCCCGGCACAATCAGCGTAGTCAGTTCCACATGGCAGCTTTCCACCGCCTTCGCGATAAAAGCCTTAACCGTCTCCAGATCTCCGCCAAGTTTCCGATAGTATTCCTCACGAAATCCCTTCAAGTCAATATTCATGGCGTCTATCCATGGCAGCAGTTCCTCAAGCACCTTCTGCGAGGCGGTGCCGTTTGTCACGAGAACATTTAACATGCCGTACTCTCTCACCAGCCGGGCCGTATCACGGACGAACTCCCAGCCCACCAAAAGTTCATTATAGGTATAGGCTACACCGATGTTCCCCGCCTTTTTCTGTTCCTTCCATGTCAGCGCCGTGACCGCAAGCTGTCCGGGCGACACCTGCCCTACATCAAGGGTTCCTCTGTCCGCCATGGAAATCTCATGATTCTGGCAAAAGGGACATCTGAGGTTGCAGCCATAACTTCCCACGGACAGGATCACGCTTCCCGGATGGAAATCATACAACGGCTTTTTTTCAATGGGATCCAGCGCCAAAGAAGTAATACAACCGTAATTATCGCAAACAATTTTCCCACCCTCGTTTTTTCTGGCCCTGCACAGCCCCGTCTGCCCGGGATCCAGCGCACAGTGATGCATACATACCTGGCAAATTGTTTTCATATCCCTACTCCAAATTAGAAGTTCTTTTCACTCTATTAGTGGTGCCTTATTACTTCAAAACGTTCCAACTCTACGCTCTCATGGTCTTTGATGCCCGCCTTCTGCTTTGCAATGGCAATCTGCTGTTCTATTGTGTCAACGCCCTCCAGGTTCGGCAGAAGCAGCCCGCGTCTTGCGCCTTTTGTCACGATGACACCGTATCGGGACACATCCAGCTCCTCCGGTGAGGAAATCTTCTCCGTGTCCCCCAGCACGTCAACGCTGATTGTCAGACGATCCACTTCCCAGTCTTCCACAGGAGAGAATCTGGGGTCTTCCGAACAGGCGCTGACGGCATTGTGTATAATTTCTTCCGCAAGAGATCCCCTGACCGCCTGAATGGTTCCGATGCAGCCTCTGAGCCTGCCATCCTCCTTTATGGATACAAACGCACCCGCCCTGCTGTGATACAATTCCTCCGGGAGTCCGCATGGTATCTCAGGAACATTCCCCGTCTCCACAAACGCCTCGATGGTATACCTTGCCAGTCTGACATAAGGGTCTTCCTGTTCCCGTCTGGCAAGAAGCTTCTTTCCCTCCTTCTCCTCATACTGCTCCAGGAAATTGCGTGCCTCATCACTGCCGCAAGGGAGATAGGCGCAGACGCCATACCCCACCCCGAAAGGCCCTTCATAGGAAAACCGCTCTGCCTCTACGCTCGTTCGGTCAAATGCGCCAGCCATAATGGTAAAAGAGCGATGCCCGCACTCCGCAGCCTTCTCGCAGAAATCTTCCGAAAATTCCAACAGTTCCCCAAATGCGCCCCTGCCCATCACATCCATGATCCGCGCATCATAGGCAGGCCCCTCCTCCTGATACCCGTAGGGTCCGTCCTTCTTCAGCTTATGGGATAAGTCGCCGCTGGCAATCACTACTGTATTGCGCCCAAGGGACTGTGCTGCCGCTTGGATACACTGTCCCAACCGATAGTGCGCCGTCAATGGCAGACCCGACAGGCCGACCCTCACCAAACGGTATCCCGTCCAGTACTGATTCACAAAATACAAAGGAACCATGGTTCCATGATCCAGCTTCCTCTCCCTTTCTCCCAACGTCCCCGCCTGTAAACCGGCCTCCGCCGCCGCCTCGCACAGCACACGGACAAATTCTGTATCATAGGAGACTTCCATGGAAGTCCGTCCAGCGCGAAACTGCCCGAAGTCACCCCTTGCACCCTGTCCGGGCGATATGTGGAAATAGTCCGCATACAGGGTCTGATGCGGTGACAGGAGCACAATCGTTTCCGGCTGCAAACGGCCGATTTTCTCCGCTGCCCTTTGGTATGCATCAATTGTCTTCTGAATTTTCTTTTCCTCACCCTTACCCACATCGGGTATGATGAGCGGCGGATGAGGTACCATGAATCCTGCTGAAATTCCCATAACGACCCTCCTGTACCTGAATGATTCCGGGATGTCCTTCCATTTAGTTAAAGTTTATGTCTGAGCTGTAAAAAAGTCAATGTTTTAGGAATAACAATATGTGCAATATTTCTGTCTCTTATACACATCTGACGCTGCCGACGAAGCTAGAAGTGT
>CAMQTN010000137.1 GCA_947037115.1 uncultured Lachnospiraceae bacterium | reverse complement strand
TAGCTTCGTCGGCAGCGTCAGATGTGTATAAGAGACAGATCCTGCATTTCAACAATAATATCGTATTATAAACGATATAATTAAAGATATGTGAGATACAATATAATGCAGGAGTAAGGCGGAAGTGGCATTGAGGTGTTCCCATTATGTATGAAAAGAGTTTTTCTGAAAGGCTTTCCCAGCTGAGAATGCAAAAGGCGGTATCTGCACGGGATATGAGCTTATCGATTGGACAAAATCCCGGATATATCAATAATATTGAGACGGGTAAGTCGCTCCCTTCCATGAGTAATTTCTTCTATATCTGTAATTATCTTGACATTACCCCTATGGATTTTTTTGACTATAATGCCACCCGCCCAAGAGATATGGATCAGATATGCGGTGAGTTGAATAAGCTGACTGATTCACAGTTTAACAGCATAAAAGAAATTGTCGGAGAATTAGCACGGCTGAACGGACGTTAACTTCCGTTGAGTTTAAGTTTGCCCGATGGTGGACACATTCTTTCTGACAGGCATATCCGGGCCCTTCGCGGCATAGATTTATAGTAACTATACGCAGGGAGGGCTTTTTTTGTGGAATTGGTGAAAAAAAAGATACATATGGACCGGATCAGCGGCAGGGCCGGCACCCAGATGGTATTGGAAGAGGATGTGAATATTTCAGATAACAAGATGGACGCGGTCTATCTGTTAAGCAGTAAGGGCGAGATTATTATGGAGGAGATCCGCCCCTGTGAAAATGCGGTTAATCTGAAAGGAAAACTGGTGGTATCCATTCTGTACCTGACAGATATGGACGGCATGTGCGCCAGCATGGAGGCGGTGGTTCCCTTCGAGGAAAAGGTGAATATGGAAGGCGTCTGCAATGGCGACACGATTCTGATAGAGCACTGCATTGAGGATTTGACGGTAGGGCTTATTAATTCCCGCAAACTGAGCGTGCAGGCTGTGGTTTCTTTCTCGCTGGAGCGGGAGGAGCAGATGGAGTGCGAGACGGCAGTCGATCTCTACTGCGACGAACCGGTGGAGTACCGCAAATGTGTTTACCCGGTGGTGGAGCTGGTGCTTCACAAGAAGGACATTTTCCGGCTGAAGGAAGAAATGGAGCTGACGGGCAATCTTCCCAATATCTTCCAGACAGTGTGGCATCATATCTGCTTCGATCATGTGGAGTTTAAGGCGCTGGAGGAGAAAATTTCGGTTCAGGGCGAGATGAAGGCGTTTTTCCTCTATGAGGGGGAGGGGGACAACGACAAAACACAGTGGTATGAGAATACCGTGCCGTTCAGCGGGATTATCGAGTGCCACGGCTGCCGCGAAAATATGATCCCGGATATTCAATATCATCTCGGACAGTGCAATGTGGAGGTGCGTCAGGATTTTGACGGGGAGGAGAGAGTGTTCTGCGTAGAACCTGTGCTGGATCTGGATATTCACCTTTATGAGGAGGAAAATCTGGAAGTGATTTCCGACGTTTACGGCGTGGATAAGGAGATTGAGGCGCTGACGACACAGATGCCTGTAAAGAGTCTCCTGCTGGCCGGTAACGGGAAATGTAAGATTGCGGAACATGTACGGATTCAGAATCCGGAGATGCCGATGTACCAGCTCATCCACTCCGAGGGAGAAATCAGGATCGACGAACAGACAATTGTGGAAAACGGAATTGCCGTCTCGGGAACGCTCATTGTGACGACACTGTATCTGTGTGCGGCAAATGTGAAATCCATTTATTCTACTGTGAATGAACTGCCGTTCCAGTATGTGATAGAGGCGGATAATATCCTGCCAACCTGTGTCTACAAGCTGAGAAGCAACATCGAGCAGCTGACGGTGACCATGCTTGACAGCGACGAGCTGGATGTGAAGGCAGCTTTGCAGTTTAAGGTGATTGTGTTTGCCATACAGAATCGTGATCTGGTGACGGATATCAGGGAGGAACCGCTGGATCTGAACAAGTTAAGTGACCTGCCGGGAATGGTAATCTGCATTGCGGGCCCCGGGGACACGTTGTGGGACATCGGAAAGCGCTACTATGTGCCGGTGTCACAGCTTAAGGAGGTCAATGAACTGCCCACGGAGGAAATCAGCGCGGGCGACAAGATCCTGGTGGTAAAAGGCGGTATATGAGATTGTAAAAATGCAGGAGATCATATATACTGAGTAGGCAGGCTTGCAGTCAAAAGTTTTGCTATGAGGGAAAACTTGAGATAAAGGAGTGATGACATGCAAACGATACCTATTCTGAAAAACAAACTGTTTCTGTACCTGACGGAATTTTTTGCGGGCATGTCCGTGATGGCTGTGGAGCTGGGGGCGAGCAGACTGCTTGCTCCCTACTTCAGTTCATCCCAGATTGTGTGGACCATCATCATCGGCACCATTATGATTGCCATGGCGCTGGGCAATATCTATGGAGGAAAGAGTGCGGATAAGAATCCCAATCCGGACAAGCTCTATACCCGCATTCTGATCGCGGGGGTCTGGATCGCGGCGATCCCTGTGGTGGGAAAGTACATTGTGCTGGGCATTTCCGCCCTCCTGATTTTTACGATTAATACGAATTTCCTGATCTGGGCGGCCTTTGCGGCGTGTATGGTGATTTTTGTCTTTCCCCTTTTCCTGCTGGGGACTGTGACGCCGTCGCTGGCGAAATACACGGTGGACAGTCTGGAAGACAGCGGAAGCACCGTGGGAACCCTGAATGCTTTTAACACCATCGGCAGCATCATCGGTACCTTTGTTCCGACTTTTGTCTCCATTCCGGCGGTGGGCACTTCCGTGACCTTTCTGATTTTTGCGGCGATTCTGCTGGGACTGGGCATCGCCTATTTTTTCAGCAAAAAGAGCGGGTTGAAAAAGAGCGCTGTGTCGGCGGTTCTGCTCGCCTTGTGCTGCGTATTCGGAACGTCGGACAGCTTTGCCTTCTGGGAGAGTGATCTGGCTTACGAGGGAGAGTCTATTTACAATTACCTGCAGGTGAAAGAAAATGACAGAAGCGTCATATTATCAACAAACGTGCTTTTCGGTGTTCAGTCCATTCTGATCAAGGACGAGGGACTTACGGGTATGTATTACGATTATGCCATGGCCGCGCCGCTGATGACCGGAAAGGAGAATCCGGCGGACTGCAGCACCCTGATTCTCGGCATGGGGACGGGAACTTATGCCCATCAGTGCCGGACTTACTATGGGAATATGACTGTGGAGGGCGTGGAGATTGACGAGAAGATTACAGAGTTGGCCAGAGAATATTTTGACCTGCCGGAGGATGTGAAGGTCACCACTTATGACGGGCGGGCGTATCTGAATGCGATCGACGGCAAATATGATGTAATTATGGTGGACGCCTATCAGGACATTACGATTCCCTTTCAGATGTCCTCTGTGGAGTTTTTTACGCTGGTGCGGGATCACCTGACACAGGACGGCGTGATGGTAGTCAATATGAACATGCGCGGAAGCGGAGAAGACAGCATAAACGCCTATCTGGCAGACACCATAAGCAATGTGTTCGGGGAGGTCTACACAGTGGATGTGAGGGGCACGACCAACAGAGAGCTTTTTGCGTCCAACAACCCGCAGATGATTGAGAATATGAAAAAGCACATGGAGGCAGTTACGGATGAGAGCCTCCTTGCGATGATGAATACGGTTTCCGATAACCTGTCCATCTATGAGGCGGGCAGCCGCATCATGACGGATGACAAGGCGCCAGTGGAACTTCTCGGTATGCGCGTCATCGACGAGTTGATCCGCGACGAGGTTGCAGCGTACAGGCAGTTGTATGAGGAGCAGGGAATCAGAGGGGTGCTGGACAGTTTATTATAATGGAATGCCGCAAAGAAAGAACAGGCGACTGCGAAGCAGACATTTGTTTTTCCTGCGGCATTAACGTTAAACGCCCGGTGGAATCGGATGAGAAGCGCAAAAGCGGGCGTTTGCGAATCTAAATTTTTAAAATTGCTACATCTTTTTTCTCCAGTGTGAGCGCGTCGCCCGTCTCGTAACTTTTACCGCTTAACAGGTCTGTTCCCGCAAAGGGCAGAGCAGTCACGAAGGCGTCTTCCCTGTGGTTGAGCAGGAATACAAAGGCGCCGTTCTGGTTGACCCGTCTGGTCACTTCCACGCCGTCCGGCGTATCCATAATGGGCGAAATGCCGGCTTCTTTACAGATTTCACCGAGATAATTCCGATAAAATTCGTCGCTTGAGCGGGTTGCCACATAGTATCCAAAGCCTTTGCCGAAGGCGTTTTTCGTGAGTACGGGCATACCTGCATAGAAGTCCTCCTCATAAAAGGCGAGTGCATCGGCGCCCTCTGTGTGCAGCAGGTCGCAGAGCATGGAGGCGGGGTAGGTTCTGCCCTGATAGTGGAAATGGTTTTGCATGTCCTCGGGCAGGGCGTCCTCCTCCTCAACCCAGATGCCAAGGATATCGCGCAGTCTGCCCGGATAGCCGCCGACGGTCACCAGGTCGTGTTCATCCACATAACCGCTGAAGAAGGTGGTCAGAAAACGGCCGCCGTTTTTTACAAAGGCGCGGATTTTCTCATCGTATCCTGTTTTTACCATATAGAGCACAGGTGCGATCACCAGACCGTACCCGGACAGGTCGTCCTCCACACCGATCATATCCACAGGAATATTCAGATTGTATAAGGCTTTATAATATCTTTGAACTTCATTGCAGTAGTCCAGATAGACGGAGGGGCCCGCCGAGCAGGAGATTCCCCACCAGTTATCCCAGTCGAAGAGGATGGCAACGCTGGCGTCACACCTTGCGCCGAGTGTCTGATCACCCAGAAGATCAAGTTCGGCGCCCAACTGTGCGACCTCGCGGAATACTCTTGTGTTTTCATGGCCGGCATGGTCGATCACGGCCCCGTGATATTTTTCGCAGGCCCCGATGCTGCGCTTCATCTGGAAGAACATAATGGTGTCTGCGCCGTGAGCCATCGCCTGATAGCTCCAGAGCCTCATGACGCCGGGGCGTTTCAACATATTGTAGGAAAGCCAGTTGGTGACGGAAGGCGTCTGTTCCATAAGGGCGAAGGGCTTTCCCTGTTTCAGCCCGCGCATCAGGTCGTGCCGCATGGCTGCGGCCTCTGTGGGAGCATCGTTGGAGGGGTAGTTGTCCCAGGAAATGAAATCCATATACTTGCCCCACATCTGATAATCCAGAGGCAGATAAGTCCCCATCAGATTTGTGGTGATCGGAATATCAGGCGTGACGGCATGGATGGCGTCGTATTCCAACCGATATGCATGCAGGATACTCTCGGAGTTAAAGCGCCGGTAATCCAGAGAGATGCCCTGAAAAGCGGTGCGGCCGTCAGGCAGATGCTCGGAGAGTTTATTGGGCACAACGATATCCTCAAAGTCATAAAAGGTGTGGCCCCAGAAAGCGGTGTCCCAGACGCGGTTCACTTCTTCTATGGTCCTGTATTTCTCCTTCAGCCATTCCCGGAATTTCTTCTCGCAGTTTTCACAGTAGCATTCCCCGCCGTACTCGTTGGAGATATGCCAGGCAACAATATTGTCATATTCTTTATAGCGCTCAGCCAGTTTGGAAGCCAGAGCGGCAGCGTATTTTTGATAGGTGGGACTGTTGGGGCAGGAGTTGTGGCGGAAACCGAATTTGCGCTTCATGCCGTTCTCCTCCACCCGCAGAATATCGGGGTGCTTTCTTGCCATCCAGGCCGGATGGGCGCCGGTGGAAGTGGCAAGACATACTTTTATATTGTGCCTGCGCACAAGCTCCATGATTTTATCCAGCTTTTCAAAGTGATAGATATCATCGTCGGACTGCAGCATGGCCCAACTGAAAACATTCAGTGTGACGATATCGATATGCGCCAGCCTGAGAAGCCGCATGTCCTCCTCCCAGGTTTCTTCCGGCCACTGTTCCGGGTTGTAATCGCCTCCGTAGGGGATTTTTTTAATTTTTTCACTTTCAATCATAGACACCTCTTTCCGCGCTGTGTGCGCCGCTGGTTTTTCATAGGATAACATGTTATATCAATCATAGCGGTTCACGCCGCTTTAGGCAATCTTTTTCGGGGAACGGGAAAAGAAAAAGGAACCGGGAAATTTCCCGATTCCTTTCTGTAGAAACATTTTTATTTAGTTCTCGGTAATGGTCTGGGTTGCCTGAGCCGCATCCTCAGCCATCTTGTCAAAGCCCTTCATAACAGCGTCATAGGTCTGCTTGGAGATTTCAGGGAGCTCGCCGCCCCAGGTCTTCTCAGCCTGTTTGTAACCCTTTTCGAAAGCCTTCCGCATATCCTCAATCTTGCTGGGGTCGCCGCCGGTCAGGGCGGTAGCGAAGTCGAGAATCCTGTTGGAAGTCTGCTTCACACCCCAATAGCCGTCTTCGGAAATGTCCTGCTGCGCCTGCGCCTTGGTAGCTGCGTCAACCTCAAACTTGCCGCTGGCAAGAAACTTCCACATATCGTTGGCCGCGCCGTATGCCTGAGTCTGCTTGCTCATCAACTGCTGTACAATGTTCTGTAACTGTTTTGTGTGAGCCTCTGCATCTGCTTTCATCTTATTTACAAGCTCTGTGTTCTTTGTATAAGTTTTGGCAGGAGTGGTAGTTGCGGGCTCGTAGACTGCGCCGCTTTCTTTCGTATCGGAAGTATTTTTGTTTTCCTCTGTGGTCTTGTTTGTCTGCTGATCCTGCTGGGTAACAGAGTATGTGTCGTAAGCATTATTGTTTACACCGTTAATTCCATTTACGCTCATGGGTATCCCTCCTTGGAAATATTTATGTATGTTTACCGTTGTGAAAAGACTGCCCACAGGCAATCTCCCTTTTCTATTTACTATATCGTACCATTTTCCTAAATCTGTCTCTTATACACATCTGACGCTGCCGACGAAGCTAGAAGTGTA
>CAMQTN010000136.1 GCA_947037115.1 uncultured Lachnospiraceae bacterium | reverse complement strand
ACTTCTAGCTTCGTCGGCAGCGTCAGATGTGTATAAGAGACAGGACTTTGTTATTTAGAATCAGCTATTGTTGTAACGGATTAGAGAAGAAAAAACCTGTCAGCGCGGCAGGTTTTTTTCTTTTTTATTCTTTTCCACTTTTCAGTTGTTTTCCGCGCTTCCTTTTTCTAAGCGCCCTTCATATACGCCAGCACATCCTGAAAGGCGATCCTGCCGCCAAAAAGGTCAAGAGCGCTGCCTATGGTCACATCCACTCTGCCGTGCCCCAGTTGTTTCAGCTTATCTAAATCCTCAAAGCTGTGCACACCGCCCGCGTATGTGACCGGGATTTTCCCCCAGTCTCCCAAAAGCTTCGCCACCGGCTCCTCGATCCCGGCACTCTTTCCCTCCACATCCACCGCATGTATCAAAAATTCATCACAATAGCCGGAAAGCGTTTCCAGGGTTTCTTCATTCAGCTCCACCGTGGTATACTTCTGCCATCTGTCGGTCACAATATAATAACGTCCCTCTCTGCTTCTCACACTCAGGTCAAGCGTAAGTCTCTCCTTTCCGACTTCCTTCACAAGTGCGCGAAGTTTTTCATACTGTATCTGCCCTTTTGAAAAGACATAGGAGGTAACAATCACATGGCTGGCGCCCGCTTTCAAAAAAACGGCCGCATTCTCCGGCGAAATGCCGCCGCCCACCTGAAGTCCTCCCGGATAGGCCGAGAGAGCCGACAGCGCCTGTCTCTTCGTCTCCTCATAGTAGGAGGAAGATACCGGGTTTAACAATATGATATGTCCTCCGCACAGCCCGTATTCCCGGTAAAGTTTTGAAAAAAAAGAGGCATCCTGCACCGACACAAAATTCTCCTGCGCCAAATCTCCTTCATCCTTAAGGCTTCCTCCCACGATCTGCTTGACGCTGCCGTTGTGAATGTCTATACAAGGCCGAAATTTCATAGTCTTACCTCCATGCCAGAGTATTTTTTTGAAAATCCCGTAATTGAGCGGGGCTCAAGCGGTGCATAATTTTAATATCCAACTGACATAATAACATAAGAACAGGAAGTTTATCAAACATTCTGTTTAAAAGAACCAGAGATTTTCAAATCGAGTAAAGGAGTGAAATCATGAAAAGAATAAAAACAATACTGTTTGTCTCTCTCATGGTGCTTAGTATGGCAGCGCTGACCGCCTGCGGAAACAGAAATGCCAATGACAATGGCAATACCACCCAGAACGGCACGGATACGAACACCACAACGGAATCCGGCGGCACCGGTGCCGGAAACACAACAGGCACCACCGGAACCACTGGCACAAATGACGCCGGCGCCGGTCTTGGTGGTACAGACAATACCGGAACAGACACGACAGGAACAGGCACTACCGGAACAGGTACTGCCGGAACAGGCATGGGCACGGACAACGATGGTGTCCTGGATGACAATGACAACGTAAATGATGCCACCGCAGGAACGAATGGTACCAATGGTACAGACGACGGCACCATCGCTGACGATGTGGGAGACGCCATTGGCGATGCAGGAAACGCAGCCTCCGACATCATCGACGATGCGGCCACAGGCGTTGAAAACGCAGTGGATGATTTAACCGGCACCTCTTCCAAGACACGCTGACGGCCGGAAAAGAAGAGTTCCCGAGGAAATGTCCCCGGGAGCTCTTTCTTTTTCTATATTAACGCTTATCCTTTTTCTATTAAAATGCCGTCCCTGTATGCCTGCAGCAGTTCCTCCAGCTGATGGATACTCTCCCGCAGTTCCGCGCCAATATCCGTATCCGCGATCTTCTGCCGTCTGGCTGTGGTCTCCAGAATAAAGGAATCCGAAAAGATATCCGACTCATGCAGGATTGCCGATTCCGTGGACTCGAAAGGCTCATGCGCCACCAGACGCATCCCGTAGGAATTTACTACCAGCGTATACCCTGCAATCCCCGTTTTATCCTGATAAGCCTTCGAGAAACCGCCGTCGATGACCAACAGCTTTCCACCGCATTTGATGGGCGTCTCTCCCTTTTTCCGCTCCACTGGCACATGACCGTTTACAATGTGGGAATGGACCTCGTCCAGCCCAAATTCCTGCAAAATCCGGTTCACTACCATCTCACTGTCAAGCAGTCTGTAATAGGCGTTCTTCGTCTCTTTGTGCAGTTCCTTGTCCATCACAAAATACCGTTCAAAGGTGGCCATCTTGTCCTTGCCAAACACAGGGGAGTTCGGCCCCGCCCAGATATACCAGATGATATCCTGCCCCTTCAGTTTTTCCTGCAGATTGTGTGAGTAATAGCCTTTTCTGGCATAATGTTCCAGGACATCATAGAGCGCCTTGCCGCTGCACTCCTCCCCGTAAACATTCACTGTCCTGAAATTACCTTCCTCGTCCATGGGCACACAACCGTGGTAGAGCAGATTGGAGTTGTATACCTTGTAAAGCCCTCCCTTGGAAAACAGGAACCGCACATGTTTCTGCAGCTTCTCACATTTGACAAAGGCCTGCCGCAGACGTTCCATCACCTGCTCCTCTTCCGCCGTAAGCTCGTAGGGCCTGTTTTTGTTGATGGTGGGGAAATCCACATCCTTCATCGGGTAGGAAACCCCGTCAAGCACAAGCGCCCTGTTCTCGTAATCGATATGCTCGAGCAGAAGCCTGTCCTGCATTCCAAACTCAGGTCGCCTCATAATAAGCTGTCCCTCCAGCTTAAACTGCAAAATCGCGATGGCCTTGTGCATCTTCATGTCAAGACTCAGGTCTTTGGTGTCGTAATCCGTATTATATTTGATGGCAAAAGCCTCACAGTCCGTATCCTTGTACACGTCCAGCGCAAAAGTGGCAAGGGGGATCAGGTTGATGCCGTACCCCTCCTCCAGCGTGTCCAGATTTCCATATCTGGCCGCCATGCGGATCACATTGGCTATGCAGGCCAGATGACCGCTGGCCGCCCCCATCCATACAATGTCGTGATTGCCCCACTGTACGTCCACCGAATGATAACTGCACAGCGTATCCAGAATAATATGCGGCCCAGGTCCCCTGTCAAAAATATCTCCAACGATATGCAGGTGGTCGATAACCAGCCGCTGGATCAGATTGCTCAGTGCAACAATAAACTCCGGCGCCCTGCCGATCCGGATGATGGTATGGATAATTTCGTTATAATAGGCTTCCTTATCCTGAATCTCAGCCTTCTCCGTAATCAACTCTTCAATGATATAAGAAAAGTCCTTCGGCAGCGCCTTTCTCACCTTGGAGCGGGTGTACTTTGAGGAAACCCGCTTCGTGATCTGCACCAGCCTGTGAAGGGTAATCTTATACCAGTCCTCGATGGATGTTTCGTCTTCCTGCTGCATGACAATATCCAGCTTCTCCTCGGGATAGTAGATCAGCGTCGCCAGACTTTTTTTGTCCCTGATGCTCAATGTGTTGCCAAATTCTTCATCAATCTTCCGGCGCACCGAGCCGGAACCGTTTTTCAGGATATGGTTAAACTGCTCATACTCCCCGTGGATGTCCGTCATAAAATGTTCCGTGCCCTTAGGCAGATTCAAAATTGCCTGTAAATTGATAATCTCAGTGGAGGCGGAAGCAATCGTCGGATACTGCTTTGCCAGGCTTTTCAGATATTTTAATTCCAAGTTATCCATCTGTTCCCCCATAATCTTATCTCTCTTTTATCCAATCACGTCCGCCATATCATACATCCCCGCCGGTCTGCCCTTCAAAAACTTCGCCGCCTGAATGGCCCCCTTGCCGAACACACCCTTGGAGTACGCCCTGTGGGAGAAGGTGACAACCTCATCCGCCCCCGCAAAGATCACGTCATGGTCACCCACAATGGTGCCGCCTCTGACTGCACTGATACCGATTTCCTTTGCATCCCGCTTCTGCCGGACCTGACTTCTGTCATAGACATAATCATAAGCCTGCTCCATCTCCTCGTTGATGGAATCCGCAAGCGCCAGCGCCGTACCGCTGGGCGCATCCAGCTTCAGGTTATGATGTTTCTCCACAATCTCAATGTCAAAGCCGGCAGGCGCCAGTGTCTTTGCCGCTTCCTTTAAAAGTTTAAGAAGCATATTGATACCCAGAGACATGTTTGCAGATTTCAAAATGGCTACCTGCTTCGACGCCTCCTCCACCTTCTCAAGCTGCTCTCCCGACAGTCCCGTAGTACACAGAACACAGGGCACCTTTTTCTCCACACAATACTCTATCAGGCTGTCCACCGCTGCCGCTGCGGAAAAATCGATCACTGCGTCCGCCTCCACCGAACAATCTCCGATGGCGGAAAAGACAGGGTACGGATTCTTCCCCTCGTCCCTGGCGTCCACTCCCGCCACAATCTCTATCTCCTCATCAGCCGCAATCAGGGATGAAATCGTCTGCCCCATCTTGCCGTTACAGCCATGCATAATCACTTTTACCATCCTGCCCTCTCCTCTCAAAAAAGAATCTTATAGGATTCCGTACGCCTGCATGGCCTTTTTCAGCCGCTCCACATTCTGAGGCTCCATCTCGGACAAAGGCATATGTAAAGGACCCACTTCCTTGCCCATCAGGTTTAAAGCCGCCTTCACGGGAATCGGATTCACCTCACAGAAAAGTGCGCCGCACAGGTCAATCGCGCGAAGCTGCTCCCGCCTGCTGCCCTCCACATCGCCGTCCAGGAATTTCCGGCAGATCTCATGTGTCTGCCTCGGCGCCACATTGGACAGCACGGAGATCACGCCGATGCCGCCAAGAGACATAATGGGCACGATCTGATCGTCGTTTCCCGAATACAGATCCACCTTATCCCCCGCCAGCGCCATGAGTCTGGCGATCTGGGAGATATCGCCGCTTGCCTCCTTGATGCCCACGATATTCTCCACCTCCGTGCAGAGTCTCGCCGCCGTCTGGGGCTGGATGTTACAGCCTGTACGGCTTGGTACATTGTAGAGGATGATCGGCAGTTTCACGGAGTCGGCCACTTTCTTAAAGTGCGCATACAGTCCGTTCTGGGTCGCCTTGTTGTAGTAGGGCGACACCAGGAGCAGACCGTCCACCCCATACTTCTCTGCCTCCGTGGAGAGGTAAACCGCCGTATCCGTACAGTTCGACCCGGTTCCCGCCACCACGGGAACCCTGCCCTTCACCGTCTCCGCACAGAAACGAATCAAATCCAAATGCTCCTCATGGGTCAGTGTTGCGGATTCCCCGGTCGTGCCGCAGACAATGATGGCGTCCGTCCCTCCCGCAATCTGGAACTCCACAAGCTCCGCAAATTTCTCATAATTGATACTGCCGTCCTCATGAAACGGGGTGACAATCGCAACACCCGCGCCCTCAAAAATCGCCATGATAATCTCCTTTCTCCGACCACCGCTTAGCTGCGGCAATCCAGAGAATGCTTCGCATTCTCCCTCAATGATTTGCATTAACAATTCTGCAATATAAGAAGCCGGCCACGCAGGGCCGGCTCATAATACTGCTGTTTCCGTTCTGGATAGCGCCCCATCGTACCGATGACAGTCATACAGCTCTTAACTGCATGCCCAAGGTAAAAACTTTCAGGCCGTCTCTCCTTTCGGCGTCTTCTCCTTTCCGGGCATTTCATCTGTGCCTGCCACATCCGTACCCATACTGATAAAAAACGCAACCTCTATCATAAACTCTATAATGTTAGCTCAATCATAGCATCCGCCTGCATTTCTGTCAATCCCATATCTTAAAATGCATGGTCTCAACCCTGGTCACCTGATCCGCCAGCGCGCAGACCTCATCATTCAGGGTAATGCCCGTCATGACAATCTCCATCTCATCCGGCTTTCCCGCCAGAAGAGTCTTCAACTCCTCTACCGTAATAATGCCATTGTCAATGAGTCCGAGCACCTCATCCAGAATAAGCAGGGAGCACTCTCCCGTATTCAGGATTTTCTTGGCAAAGTTCAGGCCGTTTCTGATGTTCTGGCTCTCCTCCGCCTTTTGCTCATCGGTCAGTCGGGAAAAATCTTCCTCGGATTTCTCGAAACGGAATATCTTGATCTCCGGTTCCAGCCGCTTCAAAAACTCCGATTCCGTCAACCCTCTCCCCTTTAAGAACTGTATAATGACGACATAGTCTCCCTTGCAGGCCGTCTGGATCGCGCGTCCCAGTGCCGCCGGTGATTTTCCGTGGCCTTCCCCGCTATAGATCTGAATCCTTCCCATTTCCATCCCCGCACCCCGTATTAGTAAATTCAATTTACAGGATTAGGATAGCACACTCACCTGATTCGTGCAAGTCTTATTCATCCTCCACAAGCTCCAGCTTGCTGACTGAAACCTCGTAGGCAATCCTCCTCTCCAACTGTTCCTCCGACAACTTTTTCATATATTCACGACTCTGTATCCTTCCCCAGATCGCGCACCGGCTTCCCACCTCAAAGTTACTGGCAAACCTGGCATTGCGCCCCCAGCAGATACAGGGTATGTAATCCGATTTCCCATAGGGCCTGTTCACCGCGAGAAGCAGATCCGCGATCTCTCTCCCCAGCGGCGTCTTGCGGTAGATCGGCGCCTTGCATATATAACCGTCCAGAAAAATCTGGTTCGTCTTTGATCCCTCTCCAATCTCGTCCACAAACTCAATCTCCCTTGCAAAAACAGACAGTACCAGCTTGTTTTTTCTCTCCTCATGCCTGTTGTAGGATCGGAACTGGCCTGTAATGCAAATCTTCATGCCTTTGTAGTCCTCGCTTACGTCAATCAGACGTTCCGACACCATCACCGGTATGATATCCGTAGACTCACTGAGCCGGTCCACGCTGATATCCACCATGTAAAATCCTTCTCCGAAAATCTCATGGCTGAAAGAGAAGTCGCTCACGATTTCCCCCATAACTGCCACCTGGTTGTTTTCAATTACCTTATCCGTCATGTTTTCCTCCATTCTGCTCAAGTATTTCAACGCCGTACAGACCTCTGGCCCTGAACTGTTATTGTATTATCAATATATAAGATATGGAGGAGAAATAGAAC
>CAMQTN010000135.1 GCA_947037115.1 uncultured Lachnospiraceae bacterium | reverse complement strand
ACAACAGGGTATAGGTGAGAAAACCATACCTTTTAGGTATTTTAAATGATATTTTATATGTATTTGATATTTGGCGCGAAGAGAACTACAATTGCTTATGAGGGTGGGAGAAAAAATTAAGAGGCGGCACAGATTGAGCTGACTGTTGAAGAAATAAGCCGTTTGGAGAGGCTTGGCGATGAAACGGGAGTCCATACGCTTTGGGAGTGGAAAAAGGAGATGTAGATCATGACAATACAAAAAGTGATAGACGGATTTCGGGAAGGGGCAGAAGAAAACGCCGAACGTGATGCGTGTGCAAATGCGCTTTTTCAGGAAGCCGTCCGTATAGGAATGGAGATTAATACGAAGTACCATACACCAGAGGAGCTACGGGAGATCATGGGCAGGCTGACCGGAAAAAAAGTAGACAGCTCTTTTCGGATGTTTCCCCCGTTCTATACGGATTTTGGGAAAAATATTACAATCGGAAAAGACGTCTTTATTAATTCGGGATGTCATTTCCAGGATCAGGGCGGAATTGAAATCGGTGACGGCGCTCTGATTGGTCATAATGTCGTGCTTGCAACAATCAACCATGATATGAACCCGGAGGAAAACAGGAAAAACCATTATGCGCCGGTCAAGATTGGCGCTCATGTATGGATTGGTTCTAACGCAACCATATTGCCGGGAGTGACGATTGGGGATTGGGCAGTCATTGCGGCGGGGGCTGTAGTGGCACGGGATGTTCCGGCCATGACGGTAGTGGGAGGTGTTCCTGCGAAAGTATTGAAAGTGCTTCAGGAAGAAAAGGAGGAGCGCTATGAAACGGCTGTATAATCTTATGCTGGTTTGTATGCTCATGGTTACGCTGTCAGCCTGTGGAAAGCAGGCAGGTAAGGAATCCATTGTGGATGCGGCGGCCGGACAGGATGGAGAGACAGGAAATGATCTGGGTGGTGGGGAAGAACAGCAGCCACAAATACAGGAAGGCGGAAATACAGTGACAGGCGATATTACCTTTGATTTTGACACAAAGACGGTTTTATTAAACAGCGGGTATGAAATGCCCATATACGGGATCGGCACATACAGCCTGACCGGGGATACCTGTGTGGAGTCCGTCACCGCGGCGCTAGACAGAGGCGTCCGCCTGATAGATACCGCCCATATGTATCATAATGAGGAAAGCGTGGGAGAGGCTGTCAGGAACTCCGGCATACCAAGGGAAGAAATTTTTGTCATTACAAAGCTGTATCCGAACCAGTTTGACCATCCGGAGGCTGCGATTGAGGAAGCCCTTGCCAAATTGGATATAGAATACATTGATCTGATGCTGCTTCACCACCCAGGAGCAGGCGACGTGGAGGCTTACCTTGCAATGGAAGAAGCGGTTGCGGATGGTAAAATCCGTTCACTTGGTTTATCCAACTGGTATGTGGAAGAACTGGAGGAATTTTTGCCGCAGATCAACATTACACCTGCTCTGGTTCAGAATGAAATACATCCGTATTATCAGGAAAACGACGTGATCCCGTACATTCACAGTCTTGGGATTGTGGTGCAGGGCTGGTATCCGCTTGGAGGCAGGGGATATACGTCGCAGATGCTTGGAAATGAGGTGATTTCGGAAATTGCGGCGGCCCATGGGAAGTCATCAGCCCAGGTTATTCTCAGGTGGAATCTGCAAAAGGGAGTGGTAGTCATTCCCGGTTCAAGCAATCCCGACCATATTCAGGAAAACACGGAATTGTTTGATTTTGAGTTGACAGAAGAGGAAATGGAGCGGATAGGCGCTCTTGACCGTGGCGAGAAACATGACTGGTACTGAGAATCGTTTTACCTTCAGGTATAACGATTCGATACTTCTCTATTTGCGAAAGCAAATCGGGAAGGTTCTAAATATTTGTAAAGTGGAGGTAATCGTATGAAAGTTTTAGCAATTAACGGTAGTGCAGGAAAGGATGGAAACACAGCAATTCTCATCAATACCGTATTTGAGGAATTGAATCAGGCGGGGATTCAAACGGAGATGGTGCAGCTTTCAGGGACAATTATCGAACCCTGCAAGGCTTGTTGGGGCTGCGGCGAAAGAAAAAACTGTGTGTGCGGAAAGGATATGTTTCAGGAAATCTTTGAGAAGATGACGCAGGCGGATGGGATTATTCTCGGTTCACCTGTGTATACGGCAAATATCTCTGCAAATATGCAGGCGCTTTTGGAGCGGGCGTCGGTGGTAACAGATATGAACCGAAGTGAAAATCTGTTTCGGCATAAAGTCGGTGCGGCTGTCACGGCGGCCCGCAGAGGAGGTGCACTCACTACACTTGATGCAATGTATCATTTCTTTATGCTGCAAAATATGTTTGTAGTCGGTTCCTCTTATTGGCCAATGGCTTATGGGCAGATGCCGGGGGATGTTCAGAAGGATGAGGAAGGCCTTGATACAATGCGAAACCTCGGTCAGAATATGGCGCACCTTTTGAAAGCACTGGAAGAAAGGCGGAATGGTTAATGAGAAAGACAGTCAGTCTATTACTTTTTTTTGCGATGGTTTTGCTTTTGGCAGCCTGTGGGCAGGCTGGCGTATCAGAAGAGCAGGGGCAGTTACTGTCTGTTGTGCAGAAAACCGCGGAACAGTCAAAGACAGAAATGGAAACGGAGCCGTCTGAATCCGTTTCCACAGGGAAACAGGAGGAGGATGTGAGTACGAAAACATTGGTGGTATATTTTTCGTGTACGGGGACTACGGAGCTTGCAGCGGAGTATGTGGCAGGGATTTTAGGAGCTGATATTTATGAAATTGTACCGGAAGTTCCGTACACGGAGGCTGACCTGGCATATTATACGGGTGGCCGGGCTGATCAGGAACAAGATGATCCGGATGTACGTCCGGCAATTTCCGGAAGCGTGGAAAATATGGATGAGTACGATACGATCATTCTCGGTTATCCGATTTGGCACGGTCAGGCGCCTCGTATTGTCAGTACATTTTTAGAGAGTTATGATTTTTCCGGGAAGACAATGATTCCCTTCTGTACTTCCCACAGCAGTGGTATTGGTTCCAGTGCAGTCAGTCTTCATGCCATTTGTTCCGAGTCGGCAGTGTGGATGGATGGGAGACGATTTGAAGCGGGGGTTTCAAAAGAAAGCGTTCAGGATTGGATTAGAGAAATTGGGATTGAGTGAAGCAAAGTGGATTTGCGTTTTCGGTTATATGCAGTCTTTACAGGGATGATTGGCGTTGATTTTACAGGAATTTTACAATATTGTGCTAATGGATTTGAATATTCTGATGTATACTGTTAGATGAAAAGAACAAGCATACTATGAAGAAAGGAAGTCCATGGGATGATCTTTTGTGTGGAAGATGATGGAGAAATTCGTGATCTGATGATATACGCTTTGCATTCCGCCGGCTTTGAGGCGAAGGGATTTACGGATGGGGCCGAACTGTTTAGTGCTCTGGAGGAAGAGAACCCGGATCTGATTATGCTTGACATTATGCTGCCTGGAGAAGATGGTATTGCCATACTGAAACGGCTCCGCAGAAATATGAGCACTGTGGATACGCCAATTATCATGGCGACGGCGAAAGGAACAGAATATGATAAGGTTACGGGGCTGGATCTCGGTGCAGATGATTATCTTGCAAAACCTTATGGAATGATGGAGATGGTGTCCCGTGTAAAAGCAGTGCTGCGCCGCGCAAAACCTGAGAGAGAAAGCGTTCTGTGTGCAGGGGGTCTGGAATTAAACAAGGGGGAGCATACGGTGGCGGTGCATGGTGTGCAGATTGGGCTTACCCTTAAGGAATACGAAACACTACAGATTTTCATGGACAATCCGGGAAAAGTGTTTACCCGTGACCAGCTTCTGCAAAGTGTCTGGGGGACGGACTATGTTGGTGAGACGCGCACAGTGGATGTCCATATTGGCACACTGCGCTCCAAATTGGGGTCTTGCGGAGATTACATCAAAACAGTACGGGGCGTAGGTTACAGGATGGAGGCGAAGGGATGACAAAACGCATTTTCAGATCCATTTGCGTCGCAGCCATCAGTGTATTTTTTGCGTCTGTCGTGCTGTTCATGGCGGTTCTCTACGATTACTTTTCGGACATACAGAGAAGCCAGCTTCGGATGCAGGCGGAACTTGCCGTCAGAGGAGTTTCGAAAGAAGGGCTGTCCTACCTGAAAGACCTGGATATTCAAAATTACCGTATCACATGGATCGGGGCAGACGGCACTGTACGCTATGACAGCCAATCTGATATGGATAAAATGGAAAACCATTTGGAGCGCGAAGAGATCAGAGAGGCTTTTTCCAGTGGAATGGGAGAAAGTTTGCGCTATTCGGCAACCTTGCTGGAGCGGTCTTTCTATTGTGCCAGACGTCTGCCGGACGGCACTGTATTACGGATTTCTGTTGCACAAAATACGCTGCTGACGATCATTTTTGGGATGGCACAGCCGCTTTCCATAATTTTTGTAATGGCATGCGTTTTGTCACTGGCGCTGGCATCCCGACTGGCGAAACAGATTGTAAAACCACTCAACGGACTGAATCTGGACGAGCCGCTCAAAAATGACGGATACGATGAAATCATCCCCCTGTTGCGCCGCATTGACATGCAGCAGCGCCAGATCCGGCGTCAGGAAGAGAAACTGAGGCAAAAGCAGAGTGAGTTTGAAACAGTCACAGAAGGCATGGCGGAGGGAATCGTCCTCTTAAATGACAGGATGCTTATATTGGGAATCAATCCTGCGGCGGCACGGCTGTTTGGCGCGGACGCGGCCTGCAGGGGTAAGAATATCCTGTTGTTAAACCGTACATCTGAATTTCAGGTGCTTCTCCAAAAAGCCGGTGACGGACAGCCGGTTGAAATGACCATGGAGTTTGATGGCAGGAACTACCAATTTAAGGCAAGTCCTGTCATTTCGGACGGCTTGGTATCCGGTATTGCGCTCCTGCTGCTGGATGTGACAGAAAAAGAAAAAAATGAGCAGATACGGCGTGAGTTTACGGCAAATGTTTCTCACGAGCTGCGGACACCGCTTCATACGATTTCAGGCAGTGCGGAATTATTGGTGAATGGTATGGTGAAAACGGAGGATATCCCCGAATTTTCAAGACGGATTTTTCAGGAATCCCAACGCATGATCCGGCTGGTGGAGGATATTATAAAGCTGTCTCATCTGGACGAAGGAACAGATGACATGCAGCGGGAAGAGGCAGATTTGAACGGGCTTGCAGATGAGGCTGTGCAGGCACTTTTGCCGGAGGCAGAAAGGGCGGGCGTACAGCTTGAATGGAAGGGAGAACCGGCGGTTATTTATGGTATTCCAAGAATGCTTATGGAGATCATATACAATCTTTGTGATAACGCAATCAAATATAACTGGCGGGGAGGCTGTGTATCCGTCACCGTGAAGCGGGAAGAAGACATGGCGGTTCTGTCTGTTGCGGATACGGGTATCGGTATACCGGTGGAACACCAGGAGCGTGTTTTTGAGCGGTTCTACCGGGTGGACAAAAGCCGCTCAAAGGAAATCGGGGGCACGGGACTTGGATTGTCCATTGTAAAGCATGCTGCAAGGCTCCATGGTGGGGTAATCGAGCTGGAGAGCATTGTTGGCAGTGGTACGACTGTCAGAGTTAAATTTCCGGTTTAAACTTTACTTAAATTTTACAAAACCATGGTAATAGATTTGATGTTTGCCTGGTATAGTTATCCATGGAAAGAATAGGGAAGGGGTCATTTCTATGGATATCTTTAATGGGCTGACAATGATTGGAGGATTGTCCCTGTTCCTGTTTGGCATGAATATTATGGGCCAGGCACTGGAGCGGCGTGCAGGCGGAAGACTCGGTTTACTTCTTGAAAAACTTACTACGAACAGAGCTGCCGGGCTGCTGACGGGACTTGGTGTGACGGCGGTCATACAGAGTTCTTCCGCAACCACGGTCATGGTTGTGGGATTTGTCAATTCCGGACTGATGACACTGGGCCAGGCAGTTAATGTAATCATGGGTGCAAATATCGGTACGACTGTTACGGCATGGGTTTTAAGCCTTGCCGGTATCGGAGGCGGCAATGTGTTTGTGAGGCTGTTGAAGCCGGCTGCCTTTACTCCCATTCTGGCGTTTATCGGGATTATATGTTACATGTTTTCCCGAAAGAAAAAGAGAAGGGATACCGGCATGGTGTTTCTGGGCTTTGCCACGCTGATGTATGGGATGGAAATGATGTCGGGGGCAGTTTCCGGGCTTGGCAGCGTCCCGGCATTCAGAGAATTGTTTCTTCTGTTCAAAAATCCGGTCTCAGGTGTGCTTGCAGGGGCGGTACTCACGGCGGTAATCCAGTCCAGTTCCGCTTCAGTCGGTATTTTACAGGCTCTTGCAGTGACAGGACAGGTTTCCTATGGAGCAGCAGTTCCTATTATCATGGGGCAAAACATTGGGACTTGTGTGACGGCATTGATCTCTTCGGCAGGCGCCAACAAAAATGCAAAACGTGCGGCTATGGTGCATTTATCCTTTAACGTAATCGGAACGGCAGTCTGGCTTGCGGTATTCTGCCTGGTAAAGGCTGTTTCTGCCCCGGTGTTTTTGGACGCCCCGGCATCGCTTTTTGGCATTGCCGTTACACATTCCGCCTTCAATGTGCTGTGCACGGTGTTGCTGCTGCCGTTTGCGGATATTCTGGAGGCACTGGTAAAAAAGATGGTGCCAGATACAAAGATTGGCAGCCGTAAAAGAATATTGAGCGTTGTTGGCAGATTTCCTACAGATTGCAATTTAGAGGGAACAGAGAATTGGGAATTGTTCAGGTAGGTAAAAAATGGAGACGTGGAGAGAATCTTTGAAAGATAAGCCTGTGAAATACTGGATTCGGACTGAAATTAAAGAAATAATAAAGGAAAATTCTTTAAATACGGCGGTAAATCTGCTTTGGCTTTCATAGCCTGCATTCTTTCGCTGTCTGTTCGAGAAAAAGCGTTAACAGACATGTGCTTTGGGCATAGATAACAATTCAGCATAGGTATTAGACATTGTGGGAAAGTGGATTTACAATATAGATGTTCCTGAACGGGAACGTCTATATTTTTTTATATAATAGGAAATTCCTCCAGCCAGAGGAATCTGTAACAAAAATGCCC
>CAMQTN010000134.1 GCA_947037115.1 uncultured Lachnospiraceae bacterium | reverse complement strand
GATGAGCGCTAGTCTCGTGGGCTCGGAGATGTGTATAAGAGACAGATCATATATGATAACATTTGTCAAAGACATTATTGGCATATTTGTAAGTTACCTGTCAGTTACCAATAAAATTTCATAGAACCCCTCTGTACTTTATCATAAGTTTTTATCTCTGTCCCATGTCTGCTATAAACCTTTCATACCACATCGGTACATTATGGGAAATTCTGATTGGCTTTCCGTTCTTATATATCGCAAACCGCCGAAACTCTATTGTATTATCATAGAATGCCGCCAAATCACTTTCCGGCAAAACTATTTTTAAATTTTCAAACGTATCAATATATCTTTTTTCAATATCCTGCTCTGCAATTCCATGACCACCCTGTTTTATACGTGCAGCTACTCTTTCTTTGGCAATATCTACATTCCCAACCCCAATATAATGCAATTCAATAAAATATCCCCGTTTCTTCGCCCTTGCTATGTTATTTAAAATTGATTTGCCACACAAAGTAGTTTCCTGGTTAAAAGTAATATCTTCGTCAAAATAACTGGCGATTTTCTTTACTGCAATTTTTCCGGCAGCCATAACATCAGCCATATTTCTCCAGTCACCAAACTCTCTCAGTATTTCATCCGTGTTCACTCTTGGTATATCGTGCAGACTTTGCAATGACTGATACAGAGTCGATTTACCGACTCCATTGACCCCTGCTATCAAAATATATTTTTTCACTAAAAAAGATTCCTTTCTATTACCTGTCGCTGCCGTTTTTGCAGGAGAAAATCGCCAACCATTTCATAAAAACTTCTTTGTTCTTCTGTTTCTGCCTCCAGTACAAGCTGTAAGGTATCTTCCGGCTGCAATTCTTCTATATCTTCATAGATTTTTTCATATTTTTTTACATCACACATACAATCACCTTCTCTATCAATGTAAGTCATATACCTTAAATTATATTATAACCCAAATATCCTTATATGTTAATCAAAAACTCCGCAGGTTTTCCTGCGGAGTCCATATTTTTTGAATCTGTAAAATTGTCTGCCTATCTCAAGAGAAAATTCTAAGGAATTATCTCTTGGAGAACTGCGGCGCACGTCTTGCTGCCTTGAGACCGTATTTCTTTCTCTCTTTCATACGAGGGTCTCTGGTCAGGTAACCTGCTTTTTTCAGGGTAGGTCTGTAATCCGGGTCTGCCTGAAGCAGTGCTCTCGCAATACCATGTCTTACAGCGCCTGCCTGTCCGGTATATCCGCCGCCCTTAACGGTAACGATTACATCAAACTTATCCACGGTATCGGTTGCGGCCAAAGGCTGACGAACGATAACCTTCAAGGTCTCAAGACCAAAGTAATCGTCGATATTTCTCTTATTGATCGTGATCTCACCCTTACCGGGTACTAAATATACTCTGGCGATAGATTTCTTTCTCCTACCGGTTCCATAATACTTTGCTGATTTATCTGCTTTAGCCATGATTCTTTATCCCTTTCTTAAAATGTTAATGCTTCTGGTTTCTGTGCCGCATGCTTGTGGTCAGGTCCCACATACACGAAAAGCTTCTTATACATCTGGCTGCCAAGAGGTCCTTTGGGAAGCATGCCTTTCACCGCATGCTCTACAACTCTCTCGGGGTGCTTCTGTAACATCTCTTTCAGTGTGGTCTCTTTCATACCACCCACATAATCGGAGTGATGGTAATAAATCTTCTGATCCAATTTCTTACCTGTCACTTTCACCTTTTCTGCATTGACAACGATCACATAGTCGCCTGTGTCCATGTGGGGTGTAAAGATCGGCTTATTCTTACCTCTCAGTACCTTGGCAATCTCAGATGCCAAGCGTCCCAGTGTCATATCTGTCGCATCAACCACGTACCATTTTCTTTCGATCGTAGCCGGGCTCGCCATAAAAGTTTTCATGAATATTACCTCCGTAGTAACTGTCTGTGCCGTTTCCTGAGATCTTTGTGCAGATGTCCGGCCACACTCGGCATCTCCTCCGCGGCAGTTTGTACTTCTCTCTTATATAGAGTGCCTCACCGGGGCTATGGTCAGACACTTATAAACAATTCGTCACAGTTAAATATTATATTATACGCCTCCGCGTGTGTCAACTGGTTTTTCACAAAAACTCATATCCCACAAGCGTCAACCCACATGCCGGTGCCGTCGGCCCTGCCGCCTGTCTGTCGCAGGCCTCCAAAATATCCTTCACCTTCTTTGGCGGTATCTGTCCTCTGCCGACCTCCATCAGCGTTCCTGCTATAATTCTCACCATATTATACAGAAATCCCCTGCCCGCAACGCGGATGACAATCTCCCGGCCCGGCTGCACCGCGCTTTCCACAGACGTCTGCCTGTGAGCCCACTGTCCTGAACCAGCGCCGCCATTTTCCCACACCTCAATGCTGTCCACCCGCCGTACTGTGCTCTGTGCCTGTGTATCCGCACTGCAAAAGCTCTTAAAATCATGTTCTCCCACGAGAAAGGCCGCACCCTGTCTCATCAGTCCCGCATCCAACGGCACATAGGTAAAATACGCATACAGCCTCTTTGTGGGCAGCGGAAATGGCGCATTGTAAATCCGATACTCATATGTTTTCCGGCTCTCACAGTGCCTTGGGTGGAATGTCAAAGCTACCTCTCCTGCGTCCTGAATCCGAATGTCCTCCGGCAGGCCCCGGTTGAGCGCATAGGAAAATTTCTCCGCCGGAATGGAACTGTTCGTGTCAAACACAGCGATATTGCCCAGCGCATGCACGCCAGAATCCGTGCGGCTGGCACCGATCACTTCAACTCTCTCCCCTGTCAGATCGGAAATGCACCGGTTTAAAACACCTTCTACCGTCTCTTTCCCCGGCTGCAGCTGCCATCCACAGTAGGCAGTCCCGTCGTACGCAATGGTTAACATAACTCTCTTCATGCTCTCATACTTCCCATCTCACCCGGACCGTTCTCCCTGTCTCATCACTCCCGCCCGGTTCATGGCATTCCTCACCATAAATCCATGAACCCCTCACAGCCATATCCGCAGCGCCACACACCCTGCAAAATAGGCAAGCAGCACACAGTAAGCGACCCTGTCCGCAGCACGGTAGCTGAGCGGCTTCATTTTTGTCCGGTGCTCCCCTCCCCGATAGCATCTGGCTTCCATCGCCATAGCCAGGTCATTGGCACGGCGGAAGGCCGAGATAAACAACGGCACCAGAAGGGGAACCATGGCCTTCGCTTTCCTGATCAGGTTGCCGCTCTCGAAATCTGCTCCCCGGGCGATCTGGGCCTTCATGATCTTATCCGTCTCCTCCAACAATATCGGAATAAAACGCAGCGCAATGGACATCATCATCGCGATCTCGTGTACCGGAACCTTCACAAACTTAAGGGGCTTCATCAATTTCTCCATGCCGTCTGTCAGACTATTCGGTGTAGTCGTTAATGTCATCAGGGAAGATCCCACAATCAGGAATGACAGCCGCACCGCCATCATCACGGCAGTCCGCAGCCCCTGCTTTGTAATCGTCAGTTTCCAGACAGAGACAAGCGGCTCCCCCGGTGTCAGAAATAAGTTGAATACGACTGTAATCATCAGGATAAAAGCGATGGCTCTCATTCCCTTAACCATATATCCAAAGGGTACCTTTGACAATTTGATCATACATGCCAGAAACAGGGCCGCCGCCACATAGCCGACCCAGTTATCCACAACAAAAAGAGAAATAATAAAGCCGATTGTTGCCACCAGCTTTACTCTCGGGTCCAATCTATGAATGACGGAATCCGCCTGATAGTACTGGCCCAATGTGATATCTCGTATCATGATTACCTCCCTGTCGGCGCAATTTTCTGCGCACCGCTTTCGCGGTCAGCATATCCCGCCTGCCACTCAAACAGTTCCATGCAAGGCCCTCAGTATCTCCTGTCCCGCCTCTGCGATCGTCGTGACGGCGGTGTCCACTGGCATTCCCTTCTTCGCCAGAGCCTGCATGATATAGGTCACCTGCGGCGCTGCAAGTCCCACCTGTTCCAATTCCTTATAATGCCTGAAGACCTCTCTGGGCACATCGTCATAGAGAACACTTCCCCGGTTCATTACAATAATGCGCTCCACATACTTGGCCACATCTTCCATGCTGTGCGAAACCAGAATCACCGTGATTCCCGTCTCCTCCTTCAGCTTCGCAATCTGATCCAGTATTTCGTCCCTTCCTTTCGGGTCAAGCCCCGCCGTGGGCTCATCCAGGATCAATATATCCGGTTTCATGGCAAGTACGCCCGCAATTGCCACCCTGCGCTTCTGCCCGCCGGAGAGATCGAACGGCGACTGATAAAAGTATTCATCCTCCAGCCCAACCTGCTTGAGAGCCGCATAGGCGCGAAGCTCTACTTCCTTCTGGGAAAGCCCCAGATTCTTCGGTCCAAAACAGACGTCCTTAAACACATCGATCTCAAAAAGCTGATGCTCCGGATATTGAAATACAAGCCCCACCTTACTGCGAAGCTGTTTCTTGTCATAATCCTTCTCGTGAATATCCTCGCCGTTGTAGTAAATCGCCCCGCCCGTAGGCTTCATCAGCCCATTCAAGTGCTGTACCAGTGTTGACTTCCCCGATCCGGTATGGCCGATCAGTCCGATAAACTGCCCGTCAGGAATCACAAGATTCACATCTTTTAAGGCATGTACCGCCAGCGCCGTGTCCTCTCCATATACATAATTTACATGATCCAAAATTATCGACATTCGTTAAGCGCCTCCACAAACTCCTCTATGGTCAAAATACCCTCCGGCAGATTGACGCCCTTTTCCCGCAGCTCATGGGCAAGGAGCGTCACCTGCGGCACATCCAGCCTTAGTTTTTTCAATTCATCCACTCTGGAAAAAATCTCCCTCGGCGTCCCCTCCATGGCAATGTGTCCCTGATCCATGACAAAAACATGATCTGCGTGAATAATTTCTTCCATATAATGTGTGATGAGCACCACCGTGATCCCTTCCACATCATTAAGCGCCCTCACTGCCCGTATTACTTCTTTTCGACCATTCGGGTCAAGCATTGCCGTCGGCTCATCCAAAATGATACACTTCGGATGCATGGCAATCACACCCGCAATGGATACCCGCTGCTTCTGTCCCCCGGAAAGCTTATTTGGCGAGTGTTTGCGAAATTCATACATTCCCACCGCTTTCAGACTCTCTTCCACGCGCTCCCATATCTCCTTCGTGGGAACGCCCATATTTTCAGGACCAAATCCCACATCTTCCTCCACCATCTGCCCGATAATCTGATTATCCGGATTCTGGAAGACCATACCCGCCTCCTGGCGAATATCCCAGAGATGCGTCTCATCCTGCGTGTCCATGCCATCCACCCAGACCGTCCCTTCCGTAGGATAAAGAATGGCGTTGATGTGCTTGGCAAGCGTAGATTTCCCGGAACCATTATGTCCCAGAATGGCAACAAAATCGCCCTGCTTTATATCCAGATCCACCTCGTCCACAGCACGGGTAATCCCCTCTACGTTCCCTTCTTCATCCCGCCGGATATATTCAAATGTCACTTTGTTCGTTTTGATGATTCCCATATCTTATCTGTTTCCCTCGTCCGCAGCCTCAAAAATCTCCATCCGATGCGCTGTCCCGTGTTATACCCTCGCCTATTGTACTAAATTATAGAAAAAAATACAAGCTACTATGGTATTATGGTTTGTGTTATAATGTACGCGACGGCAATGAGAAGTGCGCCGCAAAGCCCACAGTAGTGAAGGAGATAACGACATGTCCGATATAAAAACACTGATACGGAAGGCAGCAAAGCCCGTTCTGTTCCTGCTTACCTTTATTCTGATCTGCGCCTTTCTGGCACACTACCTGACGGGAGAGGAAACCCTGCTCGACTACGCCAGAGAAAACCCGGAGCTTGCCTACGGTACAGAGAATACACCGACAGCGACGCCAGTCCAAAACCCGCAGGCCGATGCAGACATTGAAGTGCCGATTAACACTTTGACCAAATCGGACAATTCTTCTCCGTCAGAAACGGCACAACTGTCAACTTCTGATAAAAACAGCGGAATTTCAGGGGATAGTGCGGCCGTCACCCCTGTCACCCCGGACGAGTCTCCCACATATGTTGAAAGTGAAAACAAGGAAACGGAGGCCTCTGACACTATGCCCATTTCACCGGAGCGTGTCACTTACAAAGAAGGTTTCTATTACGAACCACTGACTGATCCCGTCAAGGAGAGGATTACCGGGATTTCCTACCCGGAAGACGGCTGTACTGTCCCCTATGAAGATTTGTCTTACGTCGGGCTTCTCTATTTTGACTTTGAGGGTCAGGCGCAGACCGGGGAATTAATCTGCAACAAGGCGATCGCGCAGGACATGGTTGAAATCTTCTATGAGCTATATCGAAACGAATACCAGCTCGAGCGTGTGCGCCTGATAGACGAATACGGCGGCGACGATACCGCTTCCATGGCGGACAACAACACCTCCTGCTTTAATTACAGGGTTGTTGACGGCACTACGAGCCTTTCCAAACATGCCTATGGCCTTGCCATAGACGTGAATCCCTACTACAACCCTTACGTTGTCTTTAACAAAAACGGCAGCGGAGATACCTATATCTCCCCTCCCGGCAGTGAAGTTTACGCTGACCGCAGCCAGAACTTCGCCTATAAAATTGACGAAAATGATCTGTGCTACCGCCTCTTTACCGAACACGGCTTCACCTGGGGCGGCAACTGGAATTCCACAAAGGATTACCAGCATTTCCAAAAAGCAATCAACTAAAACGCAAAGGGAGCATTTCTGCTCCCTTATAATTTATGATATCTTTTTTAGTTTTTCGCTATGTTCGGACACAACCTTTTTTAATAAATCAATATCCGTAAACGCGGCTTCCATTCTTTCCGAATAGGCCTGATAGCGGTTATAGGTAGACATATAGCACGCCTCAATCGTATTCAGTCTGGGAATCACATTGTTTTCCAGCAGGTCAACCTCAACCCTGGTGAGCCGCCCTTCGACAGATTCCATCCTCTGCTCCAATCCGACAAACCTTTTATCCATTTTCTGTTCCAGACGATCTAGTTTCTCATCCATCCTGGCATCCATTTTCTGCTCCAGACGATCTAGCTTCTCATCCATCTTGGCATCCAT
>CAMQTN010000133.1 GCA_947037115.1 uncultured Lachnospiraceae bacterium | reverse complement strand
TACACTTCTAGCTTCGTCGGCAGCGTCAGATGTGTATAAGAGACAGTTCAAAAGCCGTTTCTTCTATATCATATTCCTCATGGTTTCGCAAAAAAGCACTGATTGTCCCCTCATTCTCCTCCGGCGAAAAAGTACAGGTGGAATAAATAAGGACACCGCCGGGTTTTATCATTCTGTCCGCCTCATCGAGAATCAGCGCCTGTCTTTTCGCACACATCTCTACCGTCCCCGGGCTCCACTCTCCGGCCGAAGCCGCATCCTTGCGAAACATCCCCTCGCCGGAACAGGGCGCGTCCACAAGAACCCTGTCAAAAAAGGCGGGGAAAAGCGCCGCCATACGCTCAGGCTTCTCACTGCACACCACACAGTTAGCGACGCCCATACGCTCCACATTTTGGGACAACACACGCGCCCTCTCCCCAACCACTTCATTGGCTACCAGCAGGCCGCGTCCCTGCATCCTGCCCGCAATCTGCGTGCTCTTTCCACCCGGCGCAGCGCAAAGATCCAGAATCCGCTCACCAGGCTCCGGGGAAAGCGCCTCCACCACCGCCATGGCTGACGGCTCCTGAATATAGTAAGCGCCCGCCTCGTGAAGCACATGACGTCCCGGTCTGCACGCGGCATCATAATAATACCCTTCCCGCGCCCAGGAAATTTTTTCCAGCGGAAAGGGCATTGCCTTGATAAATTCTTCTTCCGGTCCTTTTAAAAGATTACGTCTGAGCCCGTACTGCCGCTCCTTCTCATAGCCTGCCGCAAAGGCCTCATACTCGCTGCCCAGAAGCCCCCGCATTTTCTCCTGAAAGGCTTCGGGCAGAACTGCTTTCTGGTCGTTCATAATGATATACACCCGTTCCCGCCATACTCTCAAATACCCGCTTTTATGACATGAGCGCGCCGCCAAAAAAGGCTTTCTGCTCCTCTGTCACAAGAATACGGAGCGGTTTATCCTGCTCCTTCCGGTGCCCAAGTTTCGCCATGAATCTTCCGTATGCTTTAAATCCGCCCTTGGGAATCTTTTGAATCTTCACCTTATCAAGCTCCGCGAGTTCCCTGTCCCTCTTGTAGCCCGGGCTGCTCTCCATCAGACATTCGTCCAGAAGCTCCTCCGCATCCTCCGGGATCTCTCCTTCTGCAAGCTCCAGATAAAGGATATAGCGCGGCCGTCTCCCGGCATAATCCCCGTCCACACAGTATCCTTCCGCCGCACACACCGCCCTTCTCTGGAATTTGCGCATCGCGTTCTCCAACTGACGCACATTCATCTTCTCGTCCGCAATGTTGATTACCTGGCTTTTCCTGTAGCAGACGCGCACAATCGGCGCCTGACCCTCAAAGCCGACAACCTCCACCACATCCCCGATGGCATAGCGGTATCCGCCCGAAAAAGTGGTGATCAGCATCTCATACTTCATCCCCACCTCCACATCGCGGATCGTAAATATCTTTTTTCCGTCTCCTGACTCCGAGAGAAATTCGTAAAAACAGGTGTCGGGAAGCAGCACATAATAGGCATCTCCCTCATTGATTCCTCTGGCTATGCCAAAGCATCCCTCTGAGGCGGCATATGTAAAATAGTGGATAGGCAGATCGTCCACATACCTCCATAACCTGTCCATATAAGGTGCAAACATACTGCCGCCGATCAGTCGTCCGTACTTAATCTTCGGCCAGATTTTTTTCACCAGACCCTTTTCCAGATCATCCATGGGAATCGCCCGAAGCTCCGCCGCCCTCTCAGGGTCAGCCGGAAGATGCTCCTTCAAGTATATCTCCCACTCATGGCTCACGGAAAAGCAACTGCTGATTTCACCCGTCTCGATATCCGAGAGAAAAGCCTCCCAGTTGTCCGTCACATAACGTAACATTCCCACCACGCGATTCACAAAAACACCATGTATTGCCGTCACATCCCTGCATCCCAGCGCAAAACGGAGTTTCACATAGAGCATGTCACCCGTCTTGTCTTCCGGAAAAAGCACTTCCAGCGGCGCTGTATAATTATCTGTATTTAATTCGCCTCTCTCCTCCAGATAACGGTTCAGCGCTCCCGCCCTCACGCCGGCCATGGTGCCGTCCGACATAAAATCACGCCGAAACTCTCCTGTCTCAAAAATCCTGCCAAAAAGCTCCTCATCCGTGGCATCGGGCATCTGCTTCCTGATGGATTCCCTGATCAGATCATTCCAATAAAATTTCTGCGTCTGAAGATCCCTCTCTACAATAGGTACATACTTAGGCGAATCCGTGCTTCCGGAACTGATGCAGTAATACACCGGCTTTTCCGCCGTAAGCAGTTTCTCCTCCCCCGTAACCTGACGCTCGATAATCGCCTCATAGTCATAATGAAAGGTAATCGGCAGTTCCTTCTGATACTCCTCTACGGAATGAATATCTTCAAACCCAAACAGTTTTCCGTATTCCGTATCCTTATTCTCCGCAAGCCTGTCCATCAGGAATTTCTCCTGTAGGGACACCGCGTTGCGGCATATTTCCTCAAAGCGGGATATCGCCCCTGTCTTACCGTCTACAGCCCCCATTACATCCTCCTTCTCTCATTGCGCACGGTACCTTCCCCAAAAATACAGTGCAGATAATGACATTATATGCGATTTTTCCCATAAAATCAATAGAATAAGCCACTCACGGGAATATTTGCCCTACTTTTTTATTGCGCAATTTTTTTAAACCCGCTATAATAGCAAAGGATTACGTAAAAAGGCAGAAGATGAGGAGGAAAATTATGGCATCGCAGATTTGTATTATCATTGCGATCATCGCCTATCTCGGCATGATGATCTATATCGGTATAACCTTTTCCAAAAAAAACACACAGGCATCGGAGTTTTACCTTGGCGGCCGCAAACTCGGCCCTCTGGTAACCGCCATGAGCGCGGAAGCCTCCGACATGAGCAGCTACCTTCTGATGGGACTGCCGGGTCTGGCCTATCTGTCAGGACTTGCCGAAGTGGGCTGGACAGCCATCGGTCTGGCTGTCGGTACTTACTTAAACTGGCTCCTTGTATCCAAAAGAATCCGGCGCTATTCCAGCCGCATCGGTTCCTTTACCATTCCAGAGTTTTTTGCAAAAAGATACGGTGACGATAAACATATCCTGACTTTTATCGCCGCCCTGATTATCGTGATTTTCTTTGTACCATACACCGCCTCCGGATTCGCTGCCTGCGGTAAACTTTTCAGCACGCTCTTTGGCATGAATTATATGGCGGCCATGCTCTTAAGCGCAGCCGTTATCGTTCTTTACTGCACGCTGGGCGGCTTTCTTGCCGTAAGCACCACCGACCTGATCCAGGGTATCACCATGAGCATTGCCCTTCTCATTGTGGTTGGCTTCGGCGCCATTGTCACCGGCGGCTTCGGCAATGTCATGGATGCCGTGAGCGGTCTTCCCGGCTATTTAAGTCTTGTACAGACCTACTCCCCGCAGACCGGCACCGCAGCTCCCTACACACCCCTTATGACCGCATCCATGCTGGCGTGGGGGCTGGGCTATTTCGGTATGCCGCACATCCTGCTTCGTTTCATGGCCATTGAAGATGAAAACAAACTGAAACTTTCAAGACGGATCGCTACTGTCTGGGTGGTAATCTCCATGTCCATCGCCGTGCTGATCGGCGTAGTCGGCTACGGCCTCTCACAGGCGGGCATCATCCCCGTGCTGGAAGGCAGTAACTCTGAGACGGTCATCATTCAGATTGCTTCCACATTGAGCACACACGGCGTTTTCCCTGCCTTAATAGCAGGCGTTATACTCGCAGGTATTCTGGCTGCAACCATGTCCACCGCAGATTCACAGCTTCTGGCCGCAGCGTCCAGCATCTCCCAGAATCTGGTGCAGGATTTCGGCAAAAAGAAGCTTGACACAAAAACATCCCTGCTCATTGCAAGAATCACGGTAATCGCCATCTCCTTAATCGCCGTGTTCATTGCACAGGATCCAAACAGCTCCATCTTTGGTATCGTATCCTTTGCCTGGGCCGGTTTCGGCGCCGCCTTCGGCCCCGTGGTTCTTCTGGCGCTGTTCTGGAAGCGTTCCAACAGGCATGGCGCGCTTGCAGGCATGATTGCCGGCGGTATCATGGTATTTGTCTGGAAATACGGCATCGCCAGACTGGGCGGCGCCTTCTCCATCTATGAACTGCTTCCGGCGTTTATTGCAGCCTTGCTTGTCAACGTGATTGTGTCCCTGCTTACGAAAGAGCCCTCGGATGAAATTACAAAGATTTTTGATGAAGTAAATGCAAAATGAATACTTTGCGTTTATTTAAAATAGTTTCCCCTTTTCCTGCGCTGTTTTTGATAAAATTATTTAGAGAGAATTGACGAAAACAGTTTTTTTAGATATAATTTTAGTGAAAATATAGTATTTTAAAAAAATATAAAGATGTTTTTTTGGGGGATTCTATTTTGCTGCACATCACTTCACTTAACGACGGACTGGACATTTTTAAAGCGCTCGGCTCCGACGTCAGAATCGAAATTCTGAATATTCTTCTGGACAGCAACAGCATGAGCATGAACGAGCTGGCCTCGCGCCTGAACATCACCAACGGCGCGCTGACCAGCCATATTAAAAAACTGGAAAGCTGCGGCCTTATCTCCATTTCCAGTGAATCGGCAGGACACGGCAACCAGAAAATCTGCTCTGTCCATCTGGACAAAATTCTGATTGATCTGGAACGCCAGGAAGATATCCTGAATGTCTACAGCACAGATGTCAAAGTGGGCCATTACTCCGTCTACCGTATCTGCCCTACCTGCGGCCTTGCCTCGGATAAGGCCATTATCGGTGAGGTGGATGATTCCCGCTACTTTGACCATCCCGACCGCTACAGCGCAGATATACTCTGGTTTACAAAGGGGTTTGTGGAATATAATATTCCCAATTTTATCCCCAGTTTCCAGAAAATCACACAGCTTACCATCTCAGTGGAGTTAAGCTCGGAGGCTCCCGGCGTCAATAATGTGTGGCCCTCCGACATTTCCTTTTACTTAAACGATGTATGTATTGGCAACTGGCTCTCTCCCGGGGATTTCGGTGATTCAAGAGGTCTTTTTACCCCCGACTGGTGGTTCCCCAACTGGAACCAGTACGGACTGCTTAAGCTTCTTGTCATCAATCGGAAAGGCACTTTCATCGATGGCTTAAAAATCTCCGATGTGACCATTGACAGCTTCCATCTGGACTATCGAAGCAGTCTTCGCTTCCGGCTGGCTGTGGACGACGACGCGGAACATGTGGGCGGCCTCACCATCTTCGGCAAGACCTTCGGCAACTACGGTCAGGATATCAAAGTAAACATCCACTACGCCCCCATGGAAGAAGGGGTCGAATAACTCTTTCCGGTCAGACAGTCAAATCAGGTATGTTATTATAAAACCGCCTCCAGGAAAATTCCTGCAGGCGGTTCCTATTTTTCGTCTCTTATTCCTTTATCTGATCTTACCGCTGATCCCGTTTAATACTTCACACCCCAGACACTCTCGTTATTACCGACTGCGCTGAAAGTCATAACCTGCGTACCTGCCTCGTCATTCATCTGGCAGAACACGCCGCTGTAATTTACGTCCCCGTATGACACTTTCATATAGCATGTACCATCTTTCATCTCCCAGGTACCTTCCACACCGTCGCCGTAAACTTTACCGCTCTCATCCAGATACAGGATAAAAGGCTGTGCAATCTCTGCGTCAATAGAGGTCCCCTGATTGATCACATAATATCTGCCCGCCACATCAGCCGCTTCGTAACCGCTCTCTGACACTGTCTCACCGTCCGTCGCGTAGGGAAGCATGCAGGGCCATCCCTCCTCGTTAACAATGAACTGGTGTACTCTGGGCTCATGCTCCTCCGTCTTATTGTCGAAACGGGTATGATTCACAATGTATTTTTTCCCGTCATCATCGATGAAAGCAGAGTTATGTCCGGTAGCCATGTACGCCATCTCCAGGCTCGGCAGCATATAATTCCCGGACAGCTTCAGGCCGTAAGGATAATGCTCCGGATTGTTGGTATCCATCGGATACTCCCCGTTCATGTCCACATAATCCCCGTCTATGGTCTCCGAGCGGAATACGCGGATCTGGTAACCGCCCTCTCTCGCCAGTCCCCCGTAGGAGACAAAGAGATAATAATAACCGCTCTCCTCATCATACAGGATGTATGGCGCCTCTATGGAGCTGTGATTGCCACCAAACAACCTTTTCCCGAAATAAGGGTCTATCCGGTTTGCCTCGTCTTCCTCGGGATGGATCACCTCACCCGTAGCCTTGTCAAGCTCCAGAAGATACATGCCCCCCGACCAGGAACCATAGACCATCCACAGTCTGCCGTCCTCATCATAAAGCACCGTGGGATCGATTGCATTAGGGTACTTATTAAAGTTGTATTCATTGCTTTTCTTTATGTATCTGTCCTTGGCGGTGTCGGGATCCACATAGTCCGTCACATCAGTGGCATCCAGCGTCTCCAGTGTAAATCCCGAATAGATCAGGGCGCCCTTCCACTCGTAAGGCCCTTCAATGTTCTCACTGGTGGCATAGCACAGATTAGAGGCGTTCCATGTGGAAGTAGTACAGAAATACAAATAATACAGTCCCGTCTCCTCGTTGTATATCACATCCGGCGCCCATACATGCCATGTCCTGTCATCCGTGGGAATCAGACTGTTTTTGCTTCCCGTATAGGCAAAGGCGTCCTTGTTCGCCATCAGTTCATAATAAATCTGATCCTTTACCTTATAGCCATCGCCCAGGGAAGTCCAGGTGCGCAGGTCCTCAGAAACAGCCGTTGACATGTGCGATCCGAATATGTAATACTTCCCGTCCGCCTTAAAGATCGAGGGGTCATGCACGCTGACGCCCGCCTCAATTTTTGCCGTCTTGATTCCGTCGTAATTCACCGTGAAATCCAAATCCGCCGGCAGTTCACCCGCATTGCTTTCTTCCTCTGTGCTCACTGCCGCATCCTCCCTGGCCGCGTCCGCTTCCCCGCTCTCCTGCGCCTGCTCTCCTGCACTCTGCGAAGTGCCGCAGGCCGTAAGACCAAATGCAAGCAGGACGCCAAGCCCGCAGGCTGTAAGTCCCTTCCTTCTCATCCTAACCCTCCGTTCCGAGACGCTCTGCGGACATGCAATGTCCTGTCGTCTCCATCGTTCATTTGATCCGAAACTTATTGTTTCTTTCTAACTTAAACTATAACAGCTGTCTCTTATACACATCTCCGAGCCCACGAGACTA
>CAMQTN010000132.1 GCA_947037115.1 uncultured Lachnospiraceae bacterium | reverse complement strand
TGTGGCGGATATACAGGAAATCAGCGGAAATGGCGTGACTGCAAAAGTAGACGGCGTAAAGGTTGCCGCTGGCAATGACAAATTGATGAAGCACTTAAACATTCCTTATCAGGACTGTCATCAGACAGGTACGATTATTCACATGGCAGTGGGTGGGAAATATGCGGGACATATCGTAATCTCCGATATTATAAAGCCTCATTCTAAGGCTGCAATTGCGGAATTAAGGAAAGCAGGGGTAGAAAGATCAGTCATGCTGACCGGGGATGCAAAGAAAGTGGCAGATCAGGTTGCCGCATCACTTGGAATTGATGAGGTTTACAGTGAGCTTCTTCCGGCTGACAAGGTAGAAAAGGTAGAAGATCTTCTGCGGGTAAAGCTGGGCAAAGCAAAGCTGGCCTTTGTTGGTGACGGTATCAATGATGCGCCGGTGCTTTCCAGAGCGGACATAGGTATTGCTATGGGCGCAATGGGTTCAGATGCGGCAATCGAAGCGGCTGACATTGTTCTGATGGATGATGATCCGATCAAGATAGCAAAGGCAATCAAGATTTCAAGGAAATGTCTGCGGATTGTTTACCAGAATATTTCGATGGCGCTTGTAGTGAAATTTGCCTGCCTTGCATTAGGGGCTGTGGGAATCGCAAATATGTATCTGGCTATTTTTGCGGATGTAGGTGTTATGATTCTTGCGGTGCTGAATGCGATCCGCTGCCTGTTTGTGAAAAAACTGTAAGGAAGGAGGGGTTCCTTTGACAGAATATCAGGACAGTCATTTTTCCAAAGAATTGAAGGAAAGCGATTTGTATATATTAACGGAATTTTTCAAGGTGCTTGGGAACCCTGCCTGTATCCGAATCCTGCTCCTTTTAATGGAGCAGGATTCATGTGTTGGTGATTTGGCAGAGCCAGTTGGAGAGTTGCCGGATTCCTACAGAATTGATTCCGGGTCAATCGGGTCATTTGCGTTGACCCGATTTGACCCCATTTGATATAATATGCCCAGAGGATGGGTAAAGGAGATGACGTTATGCTTTTTCAGGAACGTGAAACCGTCCGATCAATGCGTTCATACGATTAAAGTCGCTGTTTTTCAGGGAACGGATCAGACAATTTTTAAGGATCGCCGTCAGGGAGGCACTTTTAAATCTGCTGGTTCACCGCGATTATTCCTTTAGCGCCAGTGCGCTTATCAGTATTTATGCGGATCGGATTGAATTCAAGATCTTGCGAACGTGTTCTATCGGCTGCATCTGATTGAGGCTTACGGTACTGGAATGGAAAAGAAGCAATTAAGACGGCAGGATAAAGGTTGAGGAGGTGATAAGGAATGAATCTGCCATTTGATAATGATACCAGAACTATTGTGCAAAAGCTGGCTAAAAAGAATCTGAAAGCGGACAGGACCAGAAATGTGCTTATCATAATTACGATTGCTTTCGCTACTTGTCTTATCATGGCAACGATACTGTATTTCCTTGGCGGACAAAGAGCTTCCCGGAATAGCGCCGAAGGAATGTATCAGGCGAATATAAGTGATCTTGATGATGAAACGGCCCACATAATCCAGAATGATGACCGGGTTTTAGCGGGGTTCAGCTATTTGATGGGGATGATCGATTATGGAGAATACAAGGTTACTGTGCGCTCTATGGACGAAAATCTCATGCAGCTGGCAAAATACCCAGCCATAGACGGCAGACTGCCGGAAACCGAAAATGAGGTGGCCGTAACGCAGGCGTTTTTAGATAGAAAAGGTTTATCCAGCGGGATAGGTGATACAATTCGGTTGAGCCTGACGGGTGATGAGCAGAGCTACACGTTGTGCGGCATATTGCCTGTTACGGAATCAAACTATGCAATCTATGTGACACCTTCTTTTGTTAAAAACAATGCTGAAAGACCTATGTACAGCGCATATATCCATGCGAAAGGAACGGATGCCCTTTCCGAAGAAGGTCTTAAAAAATATATTCGGAGTTTAGTAGGAGAGTGGGGAATTGAGTTAAGAGACGTTGATTTTTCCGGTTATTATTTTTCCCTCATTCGGCAAAGAAGTTTTGAATATATGACAGTCATCACATCTGTTATATTGATCGTGGCTTTGGCGTGTGCGCTTGTAATATACAGCCTGTTTTTTGTTTCTATTATCAGAAAAACAAATGAGTACGGAAAACTAAGGACGATTGGAACTACGAGCCGTCAAATCCGGCAGATCGTAATGAAAGAAGGCCGCAGATTGTCAGTTACCGCTATTCCCATAGGGCTGGTAGTTGGATCGGTTGCCGGGTATGTGCTTGTCCCAAATGGGTGGGCTGCATCTACAGTGCTAATTGTAGGGGCCTTTGTTGCGCTCCTGATGTATTTGTGTGTCATGTTTACAATCAGACGCCCTGCTAAACTGGCATCCAAAGTTACACCGATTGAGGCCATCCGGTATTCTGCTGGAAATGAAGAAGTAATTACCAAAAGCACAAAGAGATTAAAACGCTCTTTGTCCAGCAGTAAATTGGCACTCATCAATTTCTCGCGCAATAAAAAGAAAACAGTATTGACGATAGCTTCATTGGGTGTATGCGGCATTTTGTTGATGACAAGTTCAGCCTGTTTCAATTCCATTGACCCGGTAAAAGTGGCTCGCGGAGTGTTCCCATACGGCAGAGTCCGAATCGAACTTGGTGACTATGGATCACAGTCTCACAACAGCGAACAATTCGTTGAACTTCAAAGAGACAATCCATTATCATCCGATTTAATCCAGCAGCTTGCGGCTATCCCCGGCGTAAAGGATATGCGGGTATATAGAGGGACGGTCTTAAATGTTACCACTCCAACAGGATATGAGAATCCTTTTCTTGCAGATGCCATTTCAATAGACAGGCAGGCATTTTTAGAAGAATATCTGGTTGCGGGAACAGTTGATCTGCAGGAACTGATAGAGAACAGCGGCATTGTTATAAAACAGTTAGATCAATGGACGGAACTTTTTGGCTGGGAGGCAGCTATTGGAGATAAAGTAATGATCCAGGCCGGTTCTGGAGAGTGCATAGAAGTTACTGTTATGGGAATTGTCGATGGAAACATTCCGTATGGCGGCTATGAGTTGTTGTTTATGCCATTGGAAACATTATCTGCGCTTATGCCGGCTGAGAATTTGAATTATCAGGTGCTTCTTGATACAGAAGATAGTGATTGGGAGCAGGTGCGCGAGGAAGTACGGACAATTCTCCCGGCAAATGCACGGGTATACGTTACCACATTAAATGCATGGGCAGAAAACTATCAGGACTTGTTGGAAAATTACCGCACCCCTGTTTATATTTTCGTTCTGTTTATTGGTGCTTTCGGCGTGATTAATCTGCTAAATACGCTTATCACAAATATACTAACCCGTAAACGGGAATTGGGAATATTGCAGGCCGTAGGGATGAGCAATCGTCAAATATCAAAGATGCTGCTAACCGAAGGTTTGCTCTATACGCTGGGTGTATTTATACTTTCCATTTCATTCGGAACTCTTTTAGGTATTCTTGTGTGCAGGGTATTTAGTGCAATGAGTGTGTTTGGGGAAGTAAGTTACCAGTTTCCAACATGGGAAATGGCAGGCTTTTTTATCCTGATGCTGATTATTCAGGTTGTTTTCTCAATTATAACAATAAAACAGCTAAGAAAACAATCACTGGCAGAGCAGATACGTGAACTTGCGTAACTTTATGCAGCGCCAGAGCAGCTTTGTAGGAGGAATGGCTGGCACGTTCAGGGAGATGGAATGACAGGGGTAGTTTTATATAACTTTGGCAAACTACACACAAACTACAAATTAGTATGGTATGATATCTAAGGAGTGCGGAGGTGTTGCCATGCAGAATATTTTAATTGTTGAAGATGATCTGGATATTCAGGAGCTTTTGCAGGAATTTTTGCAGGAAGCAGGATATAAGGCTGATATTGCGGGGGATGGCGTAGAAGCTGTGGATATGTTTGCCAATACCTCTTATGATCTGATCCTGTTGGATATTATGCTCCCTAAAATAGACGGGTTTACTGTCTGTGAACTGATACGGAAACAGTCGCAGGTTCCCATTATTATGTTGACAGCCCTTGGCAGTGAAGGTGACCAGATCAAAGGGCTGGACTTGCAGGCGGATGACTATGTCACGAAACCATTTTCCATGCCCGTGCTGCTTAGAAAAATAGCGGCGGTTCTTCGGCGGGTTGGAAGCAGGGAGGATGGGGAAGACGCGTTGATCCATTACAAGGGGATGACTCTGGATATAGACGGTTACAGGGTTTATGCCGGGGATGGGGAATTTGAACTGACACAGAGGGAATTTGAGGTACTGAGGGAATTGCTGACAAATCAGGGAAAAGCGCTTTCACGGCAGCACTTCCTGAACAAGCTGTGGAAATATGATTTTTATGGTGATGAGAGGGTGGTTGACACACATATCAAGAATCTCCGTAAAAAGCTGGAAATTGACTATATCGAAACAGTTCGGGGAGTTGGGTACAAAATTGAAAAAGAAGATAAGAAATAACCTGTTCATTAAGATATTTGCTGTGACCTGTCTGCTGATGATGGTGTGCTGCTGCGCTACTTACGGCTTCATCGCGTGGCTGGTTCCACAGACGTACAGTACAGATCTGGATGCCGCATTAGATAAGGAGGTCAATGCCCTTATTTCTGAACTGGAATGTATTGCGGGGGCAGACAGTGGATTTCTTTTTGATGAGTTCCTGCTGAACAATACTGTGCTGCTTCAGTTATATGATGACAACGGCAGGGAGATTGCATTGCCCTCGCAATATAACCATGATTTCCCGAATGAGGTTGATGATGATATTGTTTTTGAGGTTGAGATTTCTACGTATGGTGCAACACACAATTACCTGTTCCATTTCCTTGATTCGGAAATGGTCTACACTTTATCTGTTGCCGGAAATGCAGAGCCGGTAAACCAACTGATGGATACTATCGAGAACATAGTCCCGCTTCTGGCGGTCATGGTGGTTTTTCTTTCAATCATTGGTGCAGTGCTTTATTCCCGGTATGTCACAAGGCCTGTCATAGAGATCAGCAGGGTGTCTGAAAAGATGTCGGGCCTTGACTTTACATGGGACTGCACAGAAAGCCGCTCTGATGAATTAGGCATACTGGCACACAGCTTAAATGAACTGTCCCGGAAATTGTCCTCAGCGCTTAATGACTTGCAGGAGGCAAACGTCCAGTTGGAGGCGGATATTGAGCGGGAGCGTATGCTGGAACAGGCACAGCTTGATTTCTTTTCGGCGGTATCCCATGAACTGAAAACACCGGTCACTGTCATTAAGGGGCAGCTTGAAGGGATGCTGCTGAATGTTGGGAAATACAAGGAACGTGACAAGTACCTTGCCCGTTCCCTTGAAGTGGTGAAATCAATGGAGGGGATGGTGCAGGAGATATTGATTGTTTCCCGGATTAAATCATCAGAAACAGTCCGGCAGGAGGAAATTTTTGATTTTTCAGCTATGGTCAAAAGTGCGTATGGCCTGTTTGAGGATATGGTTGTGGGCAAGGGGCTGGAATGGCATGAGGAGATACAGCAGGGGCTGATGCTCCGGGGAGAAAAAGCGCTCCTGGGGAAAGTGGTAAATAACCTTGTTTCCAATGCAATCCATTATTCGCCGGATGGCAGCGATATTTTCATTAAAGTCCACTCATGGAACGGGAAGATACAGTTTTCCGTAGAGAACACGGGGGTACACCTGCCAGAGGGGGACATACCAAAACTTTTTGATGCATTCTATCGTGTGGAGCGGTCACGCAGCCGGCAGACAGGTGGCAGCGGATTGGGGCTTTACATTGTAAAGATGATTTTGGAACAGCATGGAGCGGATTACCAGATAAGGAATACAGAACAGGGCGTATGTTTTATTATTAAATTTTCCATGTGGAACTATTTTGATGAATTTGCGTCTATATAAGCACTACTTTTTAGGAGGTCATATGTTATGAAAAAACAATTGCTACTAATTTTAACACTGAGCTTTATTTTGGCGCTCGCTGCTTGTGGAACGTCCGGTGGTGGAGAACCGGAGGTGGACGGAAATGGAACAGTAACATTCCAAGCGACTGTATTAGAGATACATGATGGTTATTACCTTATCGAGCCCGTTGAAGGGAGCATAGAATTGAACAGTGCAGACCGAATAACTGTTTCCATAGAGAACATGAATCCCTCACCAGAACCGAAAGTCGGAGATGTCCTGGAAATTGAATATGACGGTTCGATTGCGGAATCATATCCTGCACAAATTACCAATGTTTATAGCATTAGTGTTGTCGAATAATGAAGAAGCGGAAATACCGGGTTATGTAGATTATTCCGTGTATGAGGCGTATGGGCTGTCCTTCGACACGCCGCAGCCTGGCATCCGGGCGCAGATGCAGCACCTCAAAGCCTATGCGGAAAGAATTTGGAGCATTGCAGAATAGCTATTAGAACAACTATTCTGCAATGCTCCAAGGTATAGCAATAGTGAAAGTACATCCGCCCCCAGGGGTATCACTTAAATATATCTTCCCATTAAGGAGCGAGACCAGTTCGTTTGCAACGCTAAGACCTAACCCGTAGTGGTCTTTTTTTGTGCGTGACTTATCGCACCGATAAAAGCGGTCGAATATATGCTTCTTATCTTCCTCGCTGATTCCAATACCGTGATCTATGATGCTGATGGCCAGATTATTCTTTTTGATGGAAGCCTCCAGCAAAATAGAAGACTGTTCCGGTGAATAGGAAATCGCATTGTCCAGAAAAATGCTGATGATCTGGTTCAGACGGTCTTCATCAGAGAAGAGAGGGGGAAAACATTCTTCCGGCATCTCTATCTGCAGGTCGATTGATTTCTTGTGGCAGACAATCTCAAATTTTTCATATAGGTTGATAAGTAAAGTATCCACATTTATTTTAGATTTATGGAATATCCAGTTTCCCGCGTCAACGGAAGAAAGCAGGAGCAGGTCCTGGATCAGCCCTGTCATGCGGGAAACTTCAGTTTCGATTAGGGAAACATAATTTCTCATGTTTGTGGTACAGTCAGGGGAAGTTTCAATGACATCAGTGGCAGACAGCAGGACTGCCAGGGGTGTCTTTAATTCGTGGGATACGGCGGCGATAAAATTTTTCTGGCTCTGCATGGTTTTTTCAGTAGGCTTCGTGGCCTGCCTGATGATCAGGACTGATACAAACAGGACAGCAGCGAGGACTACGAGCCATATCAGAAAATAATGCATGACCGTGGAGGAAAAAGCAGCTAGTCCGCTTTTTTCTTTCACTATGGCAAGATACAGGTATCTGTCATTGGTATAAATTGAACAGAGTATGCCATAATATGGCCTGCCATTTACAGAGCGGAATGTATGGGTTC
>CAMQTN010000131.1 GCA_947037115.1 uncultured Lachnospiraceae bacterium | reverse complement strand
CGTGTGCTTAAGGTAATGGATACCCTCTACTTCTCATTTTCAATCTTTTTCCTCCGTTTTCAGTGTTGTGCGTCTTCCGGGTAGGGCCCGTAAATATTGTCTACCGCCAGAATATCCATATCTATCTCTATTTCGTAAAAAGTGCCGTCTGCCATGGTCAATTTCAGACAGTCAGGATTGCTTTCAAGGACAGGTTCTGTTTTCACAACCGTTCCTTCCGGGCAGAGCGGGCTGTGTTCCAAAAACCAGACTGCCAGCGCTTCCTTCTCCATAGACTCTGCATTTGCCGGAAGCGCGATCTGTTGTACGTCCGAGTACCATGATCTTCTGGCGTTTACGATATCAATCGATGGAATCATGGCAAAGCCGTCCTTTTCGCCCATGTTGTAGCTGTAAAACACTCTGCTGTGCGCCAGGTCGTCTTCAGTCCGGGAAAAAGCCAGTATGCCGATTTCATGGTAGCCGTAAAAACAGGATTCTATCTGATACCCGGTCAGATCGTAAAGCTCCCTGAGCGCGCGTCTCGCCAGAATTTCGATCCGCTCCTGCTCTCCTGGCTCGTCGGTCAGGTCTGTGGGCCAGTCGGCAGAGGCACAATAGCGCAAATCCGGTTCTCTGTAGCCCTCCCGGTGTTCCTGTGGGTGAAGCCGGATGCCTGCTTCGGTTTCTTCAGACACATCTTCCTTTGTCTGGCTCTCTTCTGTCTGACCGTCCTGCCAGCCGGGCTCCCTGACCGGCTCAGGATCCTGCAGCTTTGGCTCATCCAGTGTGTCAGATTCCCCGGCCGTATTTACACGCTCCACGGTTTCTGTACCCGGTGTCTGCATCTTTTCTTCTGCATTTGCCCTTTGTGCCGGGAAGCAGAACCCGCACAAAAAAAGAAAAAACAGCAGGCAGACAGGCAAGGGCCAGAACCTTGTTTTCGTGTTTTCCGACACGATATGTTCCAGCCGCCTTTTTATATTTTTTCCCTGACCGGAAATCGGTGTAATGCCCTGAACAAGCGTGCCGGACTTCAGCGCTCCTTGCGCAAGTTCCAGAAGTGCATAGCCATAAGCCTTTTTCTCCGATAGCGAGGCGCCTTTCAGCGCTTTTGCGTCACAGGCAAATTCCGCATCATCCCGGGCGCAGGCTGCGCCCAGCCACACAAGCGGCTCCCACCAGTAAATAATACACAGAAAAATCCGCAAAGCCGTCCAGATATGGTCCTTTTGTCTGTAATGTGTCTCTTCGTGCAAAAGCGCCTGATGGCACAATTCTTCGTTCCTTACCGTCTGTTCCGAAAGCAGGATGCAGGGATGAAAAAATCCGAACAGACAGGGGGAAACCGCATCGTTCCTGATATAAACTGGCACAAGCCTTTTTTCCGGCAGCAGTTTCATCTGTTTTATGTGCTGTTTCAGACGCAGGTTTATGAAAAAGACATAGCCGCCGCAGAGAATGCTTCCTGACAGCCAGATACAGAGCAGACAGCTTTGGATTCCCATTTCCTGATGGGGCGGCGGGCTTTCTGCCTTTGGTTCCTGCGAAAAGTTTTTGCCCTTTCCGGGCAAAAAAGCAGCTTCTGCAGCTCCGGCGCTCTCCACGATTTCCGGGGTCTGTGCATGCCCCTCAGTATTGATAGCATCTGCGGCAGATACCGCGTCATTTTCATAAAATGTCCGGGTTTCCCAGACGGCCTCTGACAATACGGGAAGCGGAATCAGCGTAAACGGAAACAGAAGGCGGATTGCCGGAATCAGCCACAGCGCATACAAAATTCCCGGTGGTATCCTGTTTCGCAGTTTCCCCCGGAGAAGAAGCATCATCCCGATCAGACTTCCGGAGCTGACAAGAAAACAGATAAACCTCATCGTTCATCCCTCTTTTCTCCTGCCTGCTCCAAAATACTCTTTAGCTCTGCAATATCCTCCGGCGACAATTCACGTTCCCTTACCGCGTTGCTGACCATATAGAGCAGGTTTCCATGATATACCCGGTCCAAAATAGATGCCGTTTCTTCCTGTACGGTCTCTTCCCTGTTCCACACGGCGTAGTATTGGTTCAGTTTTCCGGTTTCGTCTATACCGACAGCGCCTTTTTCCAGCATCCGCTTCAAAAAAGAAGTCACGGCATGCTTTGTCCATCGCTTTTTTTCCTGCAGCGCATCGCAAATTTCCCGCAGGCTGGCCGGGCCGCGCTCCCAGAGCACCTGCATAATGTACCATTCGTTTTCCGACAACCCTTTTCTGTAATTCATAATTGTTTTACTCCCAAACGTTAATCATTTGATTCACAAAGACTCTACCATATATGAGATGATTAGTCAAGGAGGAAGACATTATAAAACCTTTGCAGAATAAAAAAAGGGGAGCCATGGATCCTCTTATAGTGTCCATAGCTCCCGTAAGAATGGCATGTTACCTGGCCCTGGCTGTTTCCGTCATGTATGAAACGGATTGCCAGCCTTTGCTTCAAGGTAATTCGCTTTTGTTCTATTTTGTTTACAGTTATCCCAGCTCTCCGGCGTGATATCTTGTCACAATCGACTGAATACGCTCCACAGGATTGAGAAGATCGCTGATGGAAGTATCGTGATTGAGTGTATCAATGATGTAGGCGATATACTTGCTCATATCGCAGTCGATATACCATTCACGGCTAAGCAGCTCGGGAGTCTGATAGATCAGATTGGTGGTCAGGACTCTGTAAATTGCGCCGTCCTCGTAAGCCTTGTCAAATTTTTCCAGACCGGCCGTGAAAAGGCCAAAGGTGGAAAAAACAAAAATTTTGTTCGCCTTACGCTCCTTCAGGGCCGAGGCCACCTCCAATACACTTTCGCCAGAGGAGATCATATCGTCGATAATGATCATATCCTTCCCCTCCACGTTACTCCCCAGAAATTCATGGGCGATAATCGGATTCCTGCCGTTTACAATCTGTGTGTAGTCACGTCGCTTATAGAACATACCCATGTCAAGTCCGAGCACATTGGCGATGTAGATTGCCCTGCTCATTCCGCCTTCGTCCGGGCTTATCACCATCATGTGACCGCTATCGATCCGCAGGCCCTTTACATGATTCAGAAGACCCTTGATAAACTGGTAGGCGGGCTGTACCGTCTCGAAGCCGTGCAGAGGGATGGCATTCTGTACACGGGGGTCGTGGGCATCAAAGGTAATGATATTATCCACGCCCATGTGAACCATTTCCTGAAGCGCCAGGGCACAGTCCAGAGACTCTCTCGAGGTACGTTTATGCTGTCTGCTTTCATAGAGGTAAGGCATGATTACGGTGATGCGTCTCGCCTTGCCGCCAACGGCAGCAATGATACGTTTTAAATCCTGATAGTGATCGTCGGGTGACATGTGGTTTTCGTGACCACAAAGAGAATAGGTGAGGCTGTAGTTAGCCACATCAACAAGAATATAGAGATCGGTGCCGCGTACGGATTCTTTGATGACGCCCTTGGCTTCACCGGAACCGAAGCGGGGAACAACAGCATCCAGAATATAGGTATTGCGCTGGTAACCTGAAAAGGCGAGAGAATCTTTATGCTCGCTCTCCCTCTCAGTTCGCCACTTGACCAGGTAATAATCGACCTTCTCACCCAGTTTACAACAGCCCTTCAGGGGAATCATCCCCAGGGAGCCGACAGGTATGGTTTCAAGATTCCGTTTCTCTTCTCGTCTGTTCATGAATTCTCACTTTCTGTTTATTGCAGTTTATACATGCGAATATCTTCACCAGCCAACCTACAAACCTTAAAATTACTTGTGATACGGGAAAAGATGCGGTCAGAGTATCGGTCCCGCAGCTGCGCCAACGTAAAATTGGTAGAGATAAGGGTAGATTTTTTACCAAGTTGTCTCTCATTCAAGAGGGAAAAGAGCTGAGAGGAAGTGAACTGGTTTGTCAGTTCTGTGCCCAGATCATCAATGATAAGCAGATCGCATCGATAGAGATCAGAATAGGCACTTTGCCGCTCGTCCCTGTTTTTGGTCTGAAAAGCGGCATCCGAGAGCAAATCAAACAGCCCCGTCGCCCCGAAATAGATCACGGAGTGTCCCTGATCCATCAATTCTTTTGCCACACAACAGGAGAGAAATGACTTTCCTGTACCCACTGTACCATAAAAAAAGAGATTGTGGTAGTCCGAATTAAAATTTTTGATAAAACTCTGACAAGTTTTAACGGCATTCTGAAAAAGCGTAAGAGCTTCTCCGGTATAGAACTCGTAGGAGAGCAGCGAGAAGTTGTTTTGCTTTAGCATGTCCTGAATGCCCGATTGCTCATAGAGAAGAGTGATCTCCGACTGTCTGAAACAATGGCACTTTTCGCGGTTGATATAACCGGTGTCCTGACAGTCGGGACAGGAAAAGGAGGGCTCCAGATAATCTTCTGGAAATCCAGCGTCCAGCAGAAGCTGCTTCTTTTGCGCTTTCAGGTTGGAGAGGTCCTTTTGAAGATCCTCCAGAGCATTTTCGTCTCCGGACAAAAGTTTTTTTCCCTGCGTGACAGACAGAGAGGCAACGGCGTCCTCAAGGCCGCGGTATTCAGGAATGCGCCCGTACACATCTTCGCGTCTGCGTTCTGCTTCAAGACGGTTCTTCCGCTGTTTTTCTTCGTATTGCCGAAAGATTCGGTCATATTGGATGTTTGTCAGTGGCACGGGTTCCTCCTAAACTAACTGCTCGGAAATATTTTTCTCCAGCGCTCTTTGAATGGCGTCAAAATCATAATCATGCTGTGTAAACTGATTAAATTTATTGGTGGATGCCGCAGGGCGGACTGTTTTTGCCCGGTGGTGATTCTCGTCCAGGGATATAATATCGTTTTTATGATGAACGCCGGCCTTGTACCAACTCTTCAAAATGCTTTCTGCATACTCGAAACGGTGGTTGTCCGTGGCAAGAACCGTGCGCTCGCAGGCAGCAAGAATGACATCGGTCCCAAAACCGTAAAGCTTCCGCCAGCGGTCAATGTAGGCCACTTCCGTTTCGGTGGGCATATTGCCCCGGCCGAGAGCGCGCATGATATCATAGACAGCCTTGTCGTATTTCCCGGAAAGCGATGCGGCCTGTTTCGGCGTTGTGACGCCCTGTTCAGCCCAGCTTAATGCAACTTTTTCTATGTAACGGAGATCTCTTTTGCCGCGGTCCACACAGTATTGGATCAGATAGTCGGTCAGATCTTCGGAGAAGCCGAGCTTGTCCATAATAAAAAGAATCGTCCGCATATCGCTTGCGCTCAGAGGCTTTTTCAGGTACTGTTCTGCAACAAAGAGAAGCCTTGCAGTGTCTTCCTCCGACTTGAAGGCCTGTAACTGTTCTGCGGTATAATTCGGCTTTTCTGGCACAGCCGGTACGGCGGGCGCAGACGATGCGGCAAGCGTGGGTACTGCCGGCGCGGCGGGTACAGCCGAAGCGGCAAATGTGGGCGCAGCCGCCATGGCGGAAGGATAGGCTGCCATGCCGGCGGAAGGGTAAGTGGCCATTCCGACAGAGGGCGCCCCGACAGTCATACTGACGGAAGGCGTCGAGGAATCCATCAGGTGAATGCCCGTAATGTTCCTGCGCTCATCGTAGTCGAGAAGAAGAAGGCGGTTTTTTTCCCAATATTTGAGGGCGCGTACCACGTCCTTCTCCGTATAGTTAAACTTGTCTGCAATATCACCGATACTGGTGTCAAGCCTGGCGCCCACCATGCGGATCAGGTAAAGATATATTTTTAGCTGCGCATCGTTGGCCGCCTGCATGTATTCGTCAATAAAACGGTTGGAAATTACCGTGGAATCCGTATAGTTGTCCTGATAAATTGTCAAAACTCCCATGATAACACCCCTGAAAAATAATAGTAACCGGCTGTCAAACCGCCCTGTCGGCTGCATAAATAAAGGCGGGTTCGATCGGCTGTTTTCTGAGTATAGCATTTGTTTCCCGGAAAGGAAATGGGCAAACTGTCAGAAACGAATAAGCGTACATAAATTTTGAATGTGATTATTTCTGTGGATATTGTGGACAGTGTGAAAAGCAGGCGGAAAAATGTATCTGGTATTCCACAAAATATCCACAGAAAATAATTAACCGTTCAAGGTTCTTTTCTGTGGATATTGTGAATAATTATTTCTGTAACAGGGTTTCTCCGATTTTTACAACGTCGCCCGCACCCATAGTTATCAACAGATCATCCTTTGTGCAATTTTTTGAAAGGAAATTTTCGATTGCCTCAAAGGATGGGAAGTAGTGGCAGGAGTGTCCGAGCGACCGGATTTTTTCCTGCAGGGTCTGGGAACTGATGCCCAGCGTATCCTTCTCTCTGGCGGCATAGATATCTGCCAGGACAATCTCGTCCGCGAGGGAGAGGGCCTTTGCAAATTCCTCCAAAAAGGCTTTCGTTCTTGTGTAGGTATGTGGCTGGAAGACACACCAGAGCCGCCTGTGGGGATACTGCGCGGCAGCGTTTAGCGTGGCGCGGATTTCTGTCGGATGGTGGGCGTAATCGTCGATAATGTTTACGCCGTTCATTTGCCCTTTGTATTCAAAACGTCTGTCTGTACCGCCAAAGGCCAGAAGCCCTGCGGCAATGATCTCATCCGGAATGTGCAGCAGATCGGCAAGGGCGATGGCTGCAAGGGCGTTTTGAATGTTGTGGTCGCCATGTACATGGAGAGAAAATTTCCGGTTCCGGCCTTCGTTTCCTGTCAGGGTGAAGGAGGGAAAGCCTGATTCATCGTAAGCAATCTGTGACGCACTGTAATCATGGCCTGCCTGAAGACCGTAGGTGATGACACGGCAGGGAAGATCTTTGGTGAGTTCTTCCGGGGAGCTGATATCCCCGTTTATGATCAGCGCCCCGTCAGTCGGCAAAAGCTCGGCAAAACGGCGGAAGGAATGCCGGATGTCGGAAAGATCCCTGAAGAAATCAAGATGATCTTCTTCTATATTAAGGATGATGCCGATTTTCGGGAAAAAGTTCAAAAAGCTGTTGGTATACTCACAGGCTTCCGTGACGAAGATATCGGATGCCCCCACCCGGATATTGCCGCCGACAGGTTTATAGATGCCGCCGATGGACAGCGTTGGGTCTGCGTCTGCATTCAAAAGAATCTGAGAGATCATGGAGGTGGTTGTTGTTTTACCGTGCGTGCCGCTTACGGCTATGGGGGTCTTATAATTTTTCATCATCTGCCCTAAAAGTTCCGCCCTTGTCAGGGTGGGGATGCCGAGATTTTTTGCGGCGAGAAGTTCCGGATTATCACCTTTTATGGCGGCAGTGTAGACGACGAGGTCAATTTCGGCGGTGAGATTTTCCGACCGCTGTCCGTAGAAGACTTTGACGCCGCGTTCTTCCAGCGTGCGGGTCAGATCAGAGGGTGCGCGGTCGGAGCCTGAGACTTTAAAACCCTCCGTCAGGAGGATCTCAGCGAGTCCACTCATACTGATGCCGCCGATCCCGATAAAGTATATTTGAATGGGGTTGTGGAAATCAATCTGGTACATGGGTATCTCCCTTTTACAGTTTTTACTAGTATTATACTCATTTCACGAAAAAAAACCAATATAAAGTCTGTCTCTTATACACATCTGACGCTGCCGACGAAGCTAGAAGTGT
>CAMQTN010000130.1 GCA_947037115.1 uncultured Lachnospiraceae bacterium | reverse complement strand
AATATTAATTTTAATGGGGCGTTCCCATTCAAGCCTTGCTTAATATAGTCCTTATTTTCCATAGCTTGCCCTCCATCAATTCCGGTTTATCGGTTTATATTGGGAAAAATTATACCATACCCAATTACGTAAAGCAATCTGCACTTTATACCGTTCCGACTATCCAGACCGTCTACACTACTTCGGCGGCGGGCGGTAGGTTTTGCGGTGGCTCTGCCCCCCCCGCGCCCCCGACCTCTCCCAAAGAACAGAATGGAGTGTTACGCAATAGGGCTTGAAAAGGCTTGATTTTTAAGGCGTTGCAGACGTAAAAACACATAGGGCAAGGGTTTTATACTACCCATGAAAACGGCTTCTAACCGCTCACAGGCGCGTTTTGCACCCCTTTTCTGTCCCGTTTCCCGCCATGCCGAAAAGTTTTCCGTCAATAACTCAAAAAAGCACTTGACAAAACGCTTTATGGAGGACGCGGCAATACGCAGACATTATTCAATGATGAAGCCATTGCTGAAATTGCGGATGCACACAATAAAACTTCTGCTCAGGTTATCCTGCGCTGGCATCAGCAGGCGGGGAATATCGCAATCCCCGGTTCCAGCAATGGGGCGTACCATTGCCCGAATACGATTAAGGAGATTTGCTGTGAAAAAAATAATACTTTCCCTTTTACTTTGTGGGCTGATGGCAGTTTCGCTCACAGCCTGCGGTGGAAACACCGGACAGGAAAATAATCATGATACAGCCACGCCTGCGGGCAACATTATTCTGGTAGCCTATTTTTCTCTTGCGAATGAGCAGTATGAAGTAGGCGTGGTTGAAAAGGGCAATACACAGATTGCTGCGGAGATCATTGCGGCTCAGACAGGAGCGGATACATTTTCCGTTGAGTCAACAGTTCCTTATCCCACGACCTATGACGGACTTCTTGAAATATCCCGTGAGCTTATGGCGCAAGAGGCACTTACCGCATGAAGGGGACACACTGGTTTGAAAAGAGAGATGGGGACTGGATTTCCGTCAATGCCCTGGAGTAGCTTTTCTTTTTCCGAATCAGTCAACGTAAAATGTCCTGATCCGATTTATGCCACATTTTTGCATAATGTGTGGCATAAAACCCGCATCATGGAGAACTGGTGTTGTGAGGGTTGGAAGATAGAACTATAATAGCCCTATGGAAAGGCTCAGAGTTGAAAACAAAATACAGACAGAGGTCAGGAGGAAAAGAGAGTGGCGAAAACATTGATCGCATATTTTTCACATGCCGGGCAGAATTATACCCATGGCGGCATTGGATACTTAGAAGTAGGAAATACGGAAGTGGTGGCAAAGAAGCTTCATAAACTGGTTGACAGCGATCTGTTTTATATTGATACCGTAAAAAAGTATCCGGATGACCACATGGAGAAGATTGCCGCAGCCAAAAAGGAATATGAAGAAAATGCCCGTCCTGCATTGACGGCAAAGGTTGAAAATATGGATGAGTATGAAAATATGATCCTGGCTTTTCCCAACTGGTGGACGACAATGCCCATGGCACTGTTTACCTTTTTAGAGAGCTATGATTTTTTCGGGAAGACAATCTGCCCGCTTATCACCCACGGCGGCAGCGGATTTTCCAATTCTCTGAATGATATTGCCCGGCTATGTCCTGGGGCAAGGATGAAAGAAGGTTTGGCAATCCATGGCGATGATGTGGGGAAAAGTGATAAGGCGCTTGAAAAATGGGTGGAAAAATTGGGAATTTCGTTGTGAAGCTAAAGTTCACTTAATATAATCGCAAAGAGAGTGAACTACCGGTTTGGGCAGACTGTGGAAAGTGGGGCACAGTCTGTCCTGCTGTGACCGATGCTCTGAAGGCACTGATAAATAACTGTAAGGAGGCGCTATATGAAAAAGAAATTTATGGCAGCTGTCCTGTCCACATTGCTTCTGATCGGAAGTATGGCGGGATGCGGGAAGGCAGATTTGAATGACAGTACAGACCAGTCATCTGTTGCCGGTGAAATGTCAGACCACCAGGAGGAAACGGACGCTCCGGAGGAGCAGTCAGAGGAAGATGACAGCAGCCTAGGCGGAATGGAGAGGACTGTGCAGCAACCCGATCATGCAGAGTCCATTGTATATATGACAACCGATATTTCCCCGGAGGGGCTGATGGCAGTTTATGAATCACTGGGATGGGCTCACGGGGAACATGTGGCAGTAAAGCTTTCTACCGGTGAGCCGCCTGCCAGTAATTATCTGTCTCCCGACCTGATCAGGGATGTGGTGCAGGAGGTGGACGGCACAATTGTGGAATGCAATACGGCATATGGCGGCTCCCGTGCAGAAACGGCCATGCACTATCAGGTGGCCGAAGACCACGGTTTTACAGACATCGCGGATGTTCAGATTCTGGATGAAGATGGTTCTATGGGACTGCCTGTGTCAGGAGGCACACATCTTACGGAAAATCTGGTGGGAGCCCATTTTGGCGATTACGATTCCTATCTGGTACTGTCCCATTTCAAAGGACATGCAATGGCAGGCTTCGGCGGCGCGATCAAGAATATTTCCATTGGGCTTGGTTCCAGTGAGGGGAAATGCCTGATCCATACTGCAGGGGAAAGCTCCTCCAGCCCCTGGGGCGGTGACCAGGATTCTTTTCTGGAATCCATGGGCGAGGCCGGAAAATCCGTAGTGGATGCGCTGGACGGGCAGATTGTCTATATCAATGTAATGAACCGGCTGTCTGTGGACTGTGACTGTAACGGGCATCCGGCAGAGCCGGATATGCATGATATTGGGATACTGGCATCCACAGACCCGGTGGCTCTGGATCAGGCATGTATTGATCTGATCTATGCGCAGAAGGATGGGGACGGAGCTTCCCTTGTAAACCGGATTGAATCCCTGAACGGCCTGCATACGCTGGAATATGCGGAGCAGATCGGGCTTGGGAGCCGGACATACCAGTTGATTTCCGTTGATGAATAACATGTGAGGTGGCAGATGGCGGAGGTTCTTCACAGAGAATTTGTATATATCTGGTATTACTTTACCATACAGCTGAGACAGATTTTTCCATACTGGGTGCTGGGAATGGTCATCGGATCTCTGGTTTCTGTTTTTGCAAAAGAGCGTATCCATCATATGTTCCGTTCCCTTGGAGAACGGAAACTGGGCGTTTTGGGGATCATTGCGGCCAGCGGGCTGGGGATTGCGTCGCCTCTTTGTATGTATGGAACGATCCCGATCGCAGCTTCATTCTCAAAAAACGGGATGAAAGATGACTGGCTGGCGGCTTTTATGATGTCTTCCATTCTGCTCAATCCCCAGCTTATTATCTACAGCGCCGCCCTTGGAATGACTGCGCTTATGATACGGATACTGTCAAGCTTTGTGTGCGGGATTGGGGCAGGGATGCTGGTGCGGGTATTTTACAGGGAGAGAGGATTTTTCAATTTCAAAGGATTTGAGGAACCAAAAAGCAGGGACACCGATCCGAATATCCTGCTGCGCTTTTTTAAAAATCTGGGCAGGAACATAAAAGCTACCGGAATCTATTTTCTGGCAGGGATTGTGCTGTCCGCACTTTTTCAGAGATATGTTCCGGCAGAGACAATGACGGTCCTGTTTGGCGGCAATGAAGCTTTTGGCGTACTGATGGCTGCAACTGTCGGTGTGCCGCTTTACGCCTGCGGGGGAGGCACGATACCGCTTCTTAAGGCATGGCTCTATGACGGAATGAGTATGGGATCGGCGGCAGCGTTTATGATCACGGGACCGGCCACAAAGATCACGAATCTGGGCGCTGTAAAGATCGTGCTGGGGATGCGGCGCTTTTTGCTGTACCTTGCATTTACGGTTCTCTTTGCCTTTGCGGGAGGCATGATCGTGAATATCCTGATCTGATATATTTTATGCATATGGGGGTTATGCCACATTTTTACAGGGTATGTGGCGTAAACCCCATTTCTTTAGAAAGTGGTGTTGAGGCAGAGAAAGAAACGCAATATAATGCGCACAAGGGAACAAGGAGGATGAACAAATGGAACAGGGAAAATTAGGATTTGGTTTTATGCGTCTTCCCGTTATTGACGGGGCACAGGAGAACATTGATTTGGAACAGCTGAATCAGATGGTGGATGAGTTCCTGGGGAACGGATTCACATATTTTGATCACGGAATATGAAGATCTGATCTATCATGGTATTTCTGTGGCCGCAATCCTTGATACTTATAACTCTGCCATGGTGCAGCCGAACCCGCTGTTCTCCGGCGAGATGAACTACCTGGCAAATAAGCTGCTTGCGGTTGGCGCTGATCGTCCTGAGCGGCTGCTCAAACAAATGTAGAGGAGGTTAAGAAGAATGTCGGATTATTTTGGAAAAGAAGTTCCAAAGCTGGGTTTTGGATTGATGCGTCTGCCCAAAAAAGGACTGCATACAGATATTGAACAGGTAAAGCATATGGTGGATCTGTTCATGGAGGCCGGTTTTACATACTTTGATACCGCATATGTATACATGGGATCTGAAGCAGCCATTAAAAAGGCTCTTGTAGACCGCTATCCCCGCGATTCGTATACGCTGGCAACAAAACTGAATGCAATGATGCTGGCTCCGACTGAGAAAGCGGCAAAAAACCAGTTTTACACAAGCCTTGAACGTACCGGGGCAGGCTATTTTGAATTTTGTGTTTTTCATGGAATAACTTGATATAGTTCAAAAAAGTGATATAATTTGCAATATAACATGTGGATTAAAATGTTTATTGCAAATTATTTGGTTTAATAGGAGTTACGAGGAGTGCGGACAGTAAGCGGAACATTTTGTAGAAGTTTTGATGAAGATCAGAATCGAGGATATTGGACATTTTTGCCGACTGATTTAAATTTGTTAGATATTAGAATTGATCAGGATATTACAGATCTTTTGGTACAGGCACATCGGGCACTTGGTATTTTGGAGGGTATGACAAAATATATTCCGAACGTGGAACATTTTTTAGAAATGATGATTTGTGGTGATGCATATCATTCATGCAGGATTGACAATATTGCAGTGCATTATAGGGATATATTAATGGGAAACAATAATTTGACAGAAACGAAGAGTGCTATAAATTGTTGCAAGGCTTTTCATAGTCTGCCAGAAAGGGTTTTTACAAAAAATAATTTATGCGATTTGCAAAATTCTGTTATGGATGGAATTTGGGCAGATGGGGTAGGTATGATTAGGAATAAAGGGTTTTTAATGCGTCCAAACGTTATTGTTAATATGCAAGAATATAATCCACCGTCCCCAGAAAATATAGATGAGTTGCTGCTGGACTTAATAAAGTATATTGCAGTAGATCAGAGTGTAGACATTTTGATTAAAACGGCATTAATGTACTACCAATTTGAGACAATACATCCCTTTAGCAGTGGGAATGGGCGGGTAGGGAGGCTGCTGCCGGCTTTATTGCTTATGAAGAAAGGGATTTTATCAAAGGGATGTTTATTTATTTCAGAATACCTTTACAAGCATAATGATGTTTGCTTGGATTTGTTTTTTGGAGTACAGCATTTTGGAAATTATATGGAATGGATAAAGTTTTTCTTGCAATGTATTATTGATTCGTCTAACCAAGCTATAAAACGGATTAAGGAGGCAGTTGATGAAAGGTCTAAGATAGGAAAGAATTTGCAACGCAGCGCTAAGTTTTCGGGGGAGTTGTCCCGAATATGTGACTTTATTGAAACAACACCTGTTTTTATGATTAATGATTTAGTGGATGCATTTCAGATTTCTTATAACACTGCGTCAAGCAGGGTGGATATGCTGGTAGAAATGAATATTGTAAAAAAGGATAATGAGCAGCATAGAAATAGGATATTTGCTGCACAAAAATATATTGATATATTTATGGATTCCAGATAGATGGCAAAGATAAATAGGGCTTTTTAAAAGTAAGTTTTATGCATGGAGGATGATGTAATAGAATCTTGATATTTCAGGTATTCATAGGTAATGGCATTCTTGTAACAATATGTGGAGGTATTTTTAGATGGAGGATAAGAAGTATGGCAGAAAGTCAGAACACAGAATATAAAGAGTCATGGAGAGATGAATATTTAAAATGGGTGTGCGGTTTTGCAAACGCACAAGGAGGATGCATCTATATTGGACTTGATGATAATGGGAAGATTGTTGGTGTGGCTGACTGCAAGAAACTTCTTGAGGATATTCCCAATAAAATTAAGGATACAATGGGGATTATAGCCGATGTAAATTGCTTAGATGAGAATGGAAAACAATATATTCAGATTATTGTAAATCCAAGTTCGTATCCGGTCAGCTATCGTGGTGAGTATCATTATAGGAGCGGAAGTACCAAGCAGCAACTTCGCGGTTCGGCACTGACAGAATTTCTTGTCAGAAAGACAGGATATCGTTGGGATGCTGTTCCAATAGACAATGTTTCTGTTGGAGACTTAGATATAGAGAGTTTTGAAATTTTTCGCCGTGAGGCTGTTCGTACAGAACGAATGACACGTAAAGATTTGGAGTGTACAAATGAGGAATTGCTTAATAAATTGGGGTTGATTGTTGATGGAAAACTGAAACGGGCAGCAGTTTTGCTTTTTTATCGTAATCCGCAACGTTTTTTTACTGGCTGTTATGTGAAAATCGGGAAGTTTGGTATAGGTTCTGATCTTCAATATCAGGATGTAGTAGAGGGATCGCTTATCCTAATTGCAGACAGAGTGGTTGAACTGATTTATTTGAAATACTTAAAGGCGTCTATATCCTATGACAAAGAGGTACGTGTGGAGACATATCCATATGCAAGGGAAGCAGTGAGAGAGGCAGTATACAATGCATTGATTCATTGTAAATGGGAAGATGGTATCCCGATTCAAATTCGAATAGAGGATGAGGCTATGTATATCAGTAACGCATGTGTATTTCCAAGTGACTGGACAACAGAGAATCTTATGAAAACACATAATTCCAGACCATATAATCCGGATTTGGCAAATACGTTTTTCAGAGCGGGATATATAGAATCATGGGGACGAGGGATTCAAAAAATTTGTGAAGAATGCAATTTGATTGGTGCCAAGATTCCTGAATATAGTATTCTTGGAGATGATATTACAGTAAAATTTACTGCGGTTGCAAACAGCAAAGCTTTTAATAGGACAAATGATGTCCGAAAAGGAAAGGGAGTGAATACAAAGGTTCTGGAGTTTATAAAAGCTCAAACGGACATTTCATTGTCCGAAATGGCTGACCGTTTAGGTGTGTCATATAAAACAGTACAGAGAGCAGTTGCAGATTTAAAAAAGGCCGATGCTATTGAAAGGGTTGGAGGAAGAAGAAAGGGATATTGGAGAATAAAAGAAAAATGAGCTGAGTGAATATTTCGAATGAAAAAGATAAAAAAAATAGAATATTTTAATGGATAAAGGGGCAGTAAAAAAGTCATTTCATTTTGTGGGATTTACTGGTAAAATAAGAGTTATAGGCATGGTGTCTATGGCTCTTATTTGCTAAAGTAATATGTTTTAATTTGATGTAAAATGTATCGAGGAGGAAAAATGGAACGCAAAGAGAATGATTATAGAAAAATATGTTTTTATTGTGCATCTGTATATGAGGAAAAGGATAA
>CAMQTN010000129.1 GCA_947037115.1 uncultured Lachnospiraceae bacterium | reverse complement strand
TGTGTAAAAGTATGGCGGCGACGATCCCGATGTTACCACAGGCATGCGTTTCTGTGCGAAGGTAGGTTTTCGTACATAACCGGTAATTGGGATCGAGGGCGGGCAGGGCGTGGGAAGGGTGACGAAACCCGGATTGGATCAGCCGGTGGGCAGCGCTGCCATCAACCGTGTGCCCAGAGAGATGATTGCAAAAGAGGTGGCGCAGGTCTGCCGGCTGGCGGATTATGAGGGCGGCTTACAGGTGGAGATTTCCGTCCCGGAGGGGGAACGTCTGGCGGCAAAAACCTTTAATCCAAGGCTTGGCATTGAGGGCGGTATTTCCATTCTGGGGACGACGGGCATTGTGGAACCGATGAGTACGCAGGCAGTCCTTGATACCATCAGGATTGAGTTAAGGCAGAGGAGAATGCAGGGGTTTGATTATGTGGCAGTGTCGCCGGGAAACTATGGACTGGCATTCATGAAAAAAGCCTATGGGTATGATCTGGACAGAAGCGTAAAGTGCAGCAATTTTGTGGGAAATACCATTGACATGGCGGTTGAATTAGGCTTTCACAGACTTCTTTTCACCGGACATATCGGGAAGCTGATCAAGGTAGCGGGCGGCATCATGAATACCCATTCCGCGGAGGCGGACTGCCGCATAGAATTGATTGCGGCCCTTGCCCTGCGGGCGGGAGTGGAAGCCGGAATGTGCCGCAGGATACTTGCCTGTGTCACCACCGAGGAGGCGGTGCGGATTTTAGAGCAAAGTGGGAAACTTGTCTCGGTGATGGAGGATGCAGTGGAGAGAATCTGCGGTTATATGGAGAGGCGGGCAAAAGGTCAGCTCCAAATAGACTGCATTTTATATACCAATGAAATGGGAGAGCTGGCAAAGAGTAAAGGAGCGGAGGAATGGTTTACTTTGTTGGAGCGGGAACAGGGGCGGCAGACCTGATCACGGTGCGGGGGATGCGCCTCTTGCAGCAGGCGGATGTGATTATCTATGCGGGATCGCTGGTAAACCCGGAGCTGCTTTCCTATGCGGGGAAAGCATGTGAAATTCACAACAGCGCCACAATGACCCTGAAGGAAGTCGTTGCGGTTATTTGCAGGGCAGAAGAAAAAGGGAGGACGACGGTGCGCCTGCATACGGGAGATCCCAGTGTTTACGGCGCGGTCAGGGAACAGATGGACGAGCTGGAGAAACTGGACGTTTCCTATGAGAGCTGTCCGGGGGTCAGCGCCTGCTTTGGGGCGGCGGCATCCCTGAATCTGGAATATACCCTGCCGGGCGTTTCCCAGTCTTTGATTATCACGAGGATGGCGGGAAAAACCGGGGTGCCGGAGCGGGAGAGCATTGAAAGTCTGGCGGCCCATCGGGCTTCCATGGCTATCTATCTGAGCGCGGGGATGCTTGCGGAGCTTGGCAGGCGTCTGATAGAGGGCGGTTATGAAAAAGACACGCCGGCAGCACTGGTCTATAAGGCCACCTGGCCGGAAGAGAAAGCCTTCTTGTGTACCGTAGATACTCTGTATGCCACGGCTGAGGAGCACGGCATTACCAGAACTGCGCTGGTGCTCGTGGGGGAGGCTGTCGCCCATCGGCGTTATCAGAAATCAAAGCTCTATGATCCTGCTTTTTCGACTGCATTCAGGACAGGGCGGGAGGGGGATACATGAGACTGTCGGTGATCAGTTTTACGAGGCAGGGGATTGGGCTCTCAGAGCGGATCGCGGTCTGTGCGGAGGGAAAACTGCAAGTGCGGCTGTTTACGAAGTGCGGTGTTTTTGTGAGAGAAGACGGCGGGAAGAATCCGCCGGTGCGGTTTGTGGCGGAACCTTTAACAGAGTGGGCCGGGCGGCAGATGAAAGAGAAAAATGCCATTCTGTTTATCGGCGCCTGCGGGATTGCCGTCCGTGCTGTTGCGCCTCACCTGACGGACAAACTGCATGACAGCCCGGTGCTTGTCATGGATGAGAAGGGCAGATATGTGATTCCGGTTCTGGCGGGGCATGTGGGCGGCGCCAATGAGATTGCCCTTTTTCTTGGAGAAAAAACAGGGGCTGAGTCTGTGATCACCACGGCCACCGACATAAACGGGAAGTTTGCGGTGGATGTATTCGCCAGAAAAAACAGCCTTTTCATTAAGAAGAAGGGAGGGATCGCCAGAGTTTCCGCCAAAGCGCTTTCGGGTGAAAGGATTACCTTAGCCATAGAGACAGGGCATGAGACGGACACAGAACCGCCGGAGGGCGTAGATATCGTACCCTATCCGCCTGCGGGGCAGGTGGATGTGGTGGTTACTTCCGAGAAGAAGCAATTTGACGTAGCGCTCGTTCTGCGGGCCAGAGAATATGTGATCGGCCTGGGGTGTAAAAAGGGAAAACAGGAGGCGGCCATTGCGGATTTTATTGCGGAGAAACTGAGGGAACTGGGCATTGAATCCACACAGATTTACGCGGCCGCTTCCATCGAACAGAAGCGGGATGAGGAGGGGATTCTTGCATGGTGCAGGAGAGAAGACATTCCTTTTCTTACCTATCCGGCGCAGGAGCTGCGGATGGTAGAGGGAGACTTTGCCGGATCTGCTTTTGTAAAGGAGCAGGTAGGCGTTGACAATGTGTGCGAGCGGGCGGCGCTCAGAGTTTGCGGCGCGGGCGGAAAGATGATCGCTTGTAAGGATGCAAAAGACGGCATGACCATTGCGGTGGCCAGAAGAATATGGAGAGTGCGTTTTGGAGAAGAATAGTATTTTTATTGTGGGTATGGGGCCCGGCAGGGAAGAGATGATGACAGGCGAGGCGGTGCAGGCTCTGGAGCAGGCGGATGTGATTGTGGGATATCCTGTGTATCTGGAACTTCTGGGAGAACGGTTTTGTCAAAAGAAGCTGTTGTCCACGCCCATGCGGAGGGAGAAGGAGCGGTGTCTGCTCTGTTTTCAGGAGGCGGCGAAGGGGAAACGGGTGGCGCTGATTTGCAGCGGCGATGCAGGTATTTACGGACTGGCCTCTCTCATGTATGAAATCGGAAAGGGTTATCCTGACACAGAGCTTATTGTGGCTGCGGGCGTTACGGCGGCCAGCAGCGGCGCGGCTCTTCTGGGGGCGCCCATCAATCATGACTTTTGCGCGGTCAGCTTAAGCGATCTGCTGACGCCCTGGGAGAAGATTGAGAAAAGGCTCAGGGCCGCCGCAGAAGGTGATTTTGCCATTGTGCTTTATAATCCGTCCAGCCGCAGACGCAAGGACTATTTAGGGCGTGCGTGCGATATCCTGCTGGAAAGGATGGAGGAAGAAAGAGCCTGCGGTTATGTGGAAAATATCGGCAGGGAGGGAACAAAAGCTGTGGTCTGCACACTGCAGGAATTAAGGAACAGGGAAGTGAATATGTTCACCACAGTGTTTGTGGGAAATGCGGGAACAGAAATCATAAAGGGAAAGCTGGTCACGAAGCGGGGGTATCAGATTGAGTGAGGTGTTGGTGTTTGCAGGCACAACGGAAGGCAGGAAACTATCGGAGTATCTGGCGAAGAAAAGGGTTAGCCATACGGTCTGCGTAGCTACGCAGTACGGGGAGGGTGTTCTGGGAGAGAATCCTTTCGTAACGGTACACCGGGGAAGAATGAGCCGGGAAGAGATCAGAGATTTTATAGCGGACGGAAATTTTCTTGCGGTGGTGGACGCGACGCATCCCTATGCGGAGGAGGTTACCCGGAATATCAAAGCCGCCATGGAGGGGATGACGATTCCTTATCTGCGGTTAAAAAGGGACGGCCTTTCAAAGACATATGGGGAGGAAGGAGAAGTTTCCTGTTTTGACTCGAACGAAGCCTGTGCCAGTGCGCTTACGGGCACAGAGGGCAATATTCTCCTGACAACCGGCAGCAGGGCGCTTTCTGCCTACTGTGTGTCTGAGGAGCTGAAAGACAGGCTTTACGTCAGGGTGCTTCCCGACGTGGAAAGTCTGTCAGCCTGTGTGGCACAGGGAATAGGTGGAAAGCAGATCATTGCCATGCAGGGCCCTTTTACGGTGCAGATGAATGAGGCTGTGCTCTGCCAGTACGGTATTTCCGTTCTGGTCACCAAGGAGAGCGGGTATTCCGGCGGTTTTTCAGAAAAGCTGGAGGCGGCGAAAAGAGCGGGCGTGAAAGTGTTTGTGATCAGGCGGCCAAAGGGGGAAGAAGGGTATTCTTTTGCAGAAATCTGTGAAAAGCTTGGAAAACTGTGCGGCAGAGAAATCTGTGGGGAGGAGAATGGCAGTTTTATACATATCACATTGGCGGGAGCCGGTATGGGAGGAGAGGACGGACTGACAAAAGAGGTGCGTACTGCCATTCAGGAGGCGGATGTTCTGCTGGGTGCAGAGCGGCTGATCGCGCCTTATCGGCCGGGAGCGGAAAAACAGCCCTATTATCTGGCGGAACAGATCGTTCCCTGCTTGAAAAAATTACAGGAGATACATTCGCATAAAGGGAGAGGCGGGCTATGCCGGGCTGACTGGCAGGTGGTTGTTCTGTTTTCAGGTGACAGCGGATTTTACAGCGGCTGCCGGAAACTTTACTGTGCCCTTGACAGGGAGATCAGGGAGGGCAGGATTCAAGGTACTTTGCGCGTACTCCCCGGCATTTCCTCTGTCGCCGCTCTTGCCGCGCGCATGGGCGAGAGTTATCAGGACGCGGCGGTCTACAGCATGCACGGGAAAAACCTGACTAATATAGTTCAAAGGATAAGGAAAAACACGAAGACCTTTCTTTTGACCTCCGGCGTGCAGGATGTCAACCGTCTGGGGATGCTTCTGGAACAAGCGGGAATGGAAGAGTGCAGAGTAACAGCGGGATATCAGTTGTCCCAGGAGGGAGAACAGGTTCTCATCCTCTCGCCTCAGGAATGCCAAAAAAGGCGTGAGGAGGGGCTGTATACCTGTATGGTGAGCAATCCGAAGGCTGTTGCAGACAGACTGACTCACGGCATGGCGGACAGCGCATTTCTCAGGGAGCAGATTCCCATGACTAAGGAAGAAGTGCGGGAAATCAGTATCTGTAAGCTGCATCTGTGCAGCGGCGCCGTGGTCTATGACATCGGCGGCGGAACCGGGTCTGTGGCAGTGGAGATGGCGGGCCTTTCGGACGAAATAAGGGTGTATGCATTAGAGCGGAAAAAGGAGGCTGTCGATCTGATTCGGAGAAATTGTGAGAAATTCGATTTGGAAAATATAGCGGTGGTGGAGACGGAAGCGCCGGAGGGGATGGACGGGCTTCCAGCGGCGACGCATGCCTTTATCGGGGGAAGCGGCGGCAGGTTAAAGGAGATTTTGGAGAAATTATATCAGATCAATTTCGGAATGCGGGTTGTTCTGAATGCCGTAAGTCTGGAAACGGTCTCTGCGGTCAGGGAGCTTTTTTCCGATGAGAGGACAGAAAATGTGGAAATCGTGCAGGTCCAGATCAGCAGGGCAAAGAAGGCGGGAAACCACCATTTGATGCGGGCGGAGAATCCGGTTTGGATCTGTGCCTTTACGTTCAAAGGCAGTGCGGTTGAAGAGGACGACGGAAGGGAGTAAGGATGAGAGCAAAATACCGTGGGGAGGAAGCTTTTGAACATAGTGCAGGGAAAACATGGGATTGCAGAAGAGTCATGATTGCCGCGCCGAAGAGCGGGAGCGGAAAGACAACGGTGACCTGCGCGCTGCTGCAGGCCTTATTGGACAGAGGGGAGAAGGCGACTGCGTATAAATGCGGGCCGGATTATATCGATCCCATGTTTCATAAAACAGTAATTGGTGTACCCTCCTGTAATCTGGACACTTTTTTTACCGGGGAGAAGGACACGGTACGGCTTTTCTGCAAACATGCATCCGACGGCAGTATTGCCGTTTTAGAAGGTGTGATGGGGCTTTTTGACGGGCTTGGAGGTGTCCGGGAGGAAGGCTCTTCCTATCATCTGGCAAAGGTGACGGGGACGCCCATTCTTCTGGTGGCAGATGTGAAGGGAATGGGGCGGTCCATCCTGCCTTTTCTAGCCGGATTTTTGCAGTATGATACGGAACACCTGATCAGGGGCGTGGTCCTGAATCGTGTTTCCGGTGCTTTTTTTGAGACGATAAAACCGTTGATAGAGGAGGAGTTAAATCTACCCGTGGCAGGTTTTCTGCCGGATCAGGAGTGTTTTCGGATTGACAGCAGACATTTGGGGCTGGTAATGCCGGAGGAAATTCCGGCTGTCAGGAAAAGGCTGTCGGAGATGGCAAAGGTGTTTACAAAGACCGTGTCTTTGTCTGCGGTCTGCGAGATTGCAACGGAAGCGGAAGCGCTGTCGGATGAGGATTCTGGCAAAGAAATAGAGGAAGATGGGGAAGGGAAAAAAAGCTGTGGTATAAAGGAGACAGAGAGCGCTTTGAAAAAGGGCGGGCGGGCAATATGCAGCCCGGTGATCGCGGTGGCCAGAGACGAGGCCTTTTGTTTTTATTATGAGGATAATCTGAAGCTGTTGGAAGAATATGGGGCGAGGCTGGTTTTCTTTTCACCTCTTCATGATAAAAAACTGCCGGAGGGTTGTCAGGGACTTTTGCTTGGCGGCGGATATCCGGAATTATATGCAGAGAGATTAAGTGAAAATACGGCCATGCGCACGGCGGTGAAGCAGGCGGCAAAGACAGGTATGCCCATCGTGGCAGAGTGCGGCGGGTTTTTGTACCTGCACGATACGCTGACAGACAGAAACGGCAGGCGGTATGCCATGGCAGGCGTCGTTTCCGGAGAATGTTTTGATACGGGAAAACTGGTTAGATTCGGCTATGTGGAGATGCAGGAGAGAGAGGGCTTTTTTTTGCCGGAGGGGGAAAGGATCAGGGGACACGAATTTCACTATTACGACAGCACGGACAACGGGGACGGCGTTCTGGCGTATAAGCCGGTGACGGGAAAAGAATATTCCTGTGTGATGGCAGGGGAAACTTTCTGGATGGGGTTCCCCCATCTGTATTATCCGTCCAATCCGAATTTTGCCCGCAGGTTTGTGGAGAAGGCACATAATTGGATTTAACATCTTTGCGTTTTCAGACATACAGGTGGATTCCGGCGGAATTTCGCACCCAAAATGAAGCAATTGGCACCCTGCAATTAGCTGGTGATATGCCGATGCCGATATAATAAATGGCAATGAGTATACACATGATTCCAGCTTTGAGAGGATGAAAGATTTATGAAGATTGCGGTTTGTGATGATGACCGGACGATCAGGGAAGAACTTTCCCGGCTGATACAAAAGCAGGTATCCGATACGGATATAGGGAGATATCAGTCGGGTGAAGAGTTGATAAATGCCGGAGGAATCTTTGACATTTACTTTCTTGATATAGAAATGGGAAAAATGTCAGGCATGGATATAGCAAGGCATATCAGAGGATTGGAAGAAAGTGGCGGGCAAAGGAGCATCATTATCTTTGTGACCGGGTATCGGGAATACATGGAAGCGGCGTTTGATGTCAATGCGTTCCACTATCTGGTAAAGCCCATAGATGAAGAAAAATTTTCGGAGGTTTTCAGCCGTGCATGGAAAGATGCGTCTGTTTTCTGTGAACAGGAAAAGAAATGCATCATAGTGAAAAGTTCCGGCGCACAGCAGAAATTACTGCTGAAGAATATTTACTATATAGAAAGTGGAAATAAAAAAGTCATTATCCATACAACGGACGGGACACTGGAGGTCTATGGGAAAATGGAGGAACTGGAAAACAGGCTGGGCAGCATTTTTTACCGCTGCCACAGATGTTATCTTGTAAACATGGAAAAAATCTCTGCTTACAGTGCGGATAACATACAGG
>CAMQTN010000128.1 GCA_947037115.1 uncultured Lachnospiraceae bacterium | reverse complement strand
GAGATCTACACTTCTAGCTTCGTCTGCAGCGTCAGATGTGTATAAGAGACAGATGCAAAGAAATATGCGATCAGAAAGAAAATATATGATAGCATTATTATTTTAACCGATATTGTGAATATGGGTATTAGTCAGCTAAGGGAAAATATGGAATATATTTTGGTATACAACGAGGAAGTCAATGAGAATGAGCAGGATGTATTAGAAAAACAGAAATCTCTTGTACAGCCTTCAGCGGCATTTGATAGTTTTGCTAAAAGTATAAGCTCAATGGCTAATACGGAATATGTTTGCTTTGGAGTCAAAATTTTTGAAAATTATTGCTTTCATAAAGTACATACATATACGGAAAGTGAGTTTGAACGGTATTTGAAAAATGTTATTTAGGCTGATTTTACGTAAACATTACCTAACTCAAACAATCCAATGGTTTTCCGCCATTGCGGTGAGTATAGTCATATTAAATTGTATTGTAGCTTTTTACGCGTTATCACCTGGGTTTCTCCATCGTGACGGAGGTCCGACGAGGGGCGTCTGGATGCCGGGATCGCTTATAATAAAAGGGGATGAGGGCAGATCGGTTTCCCGGGTGGATGGAAACGGCTATATCAATGCGAGTGATGATCTGACGGATTCCGGGTATGTGCTTTTTATGGGAAATTCTCAGTCTAATGGAATTCAGGTCGATGTGGATAAACGATATATTTCATTGCTTAACAGTAAACTACAGAATTTGAATATGGATTATAAGGTGTATGCATATAATATTTCGGCAGATGGCAGTGATTTCTGCGACCTTGTCACTGGTTTTACTGCGGCGACACAGGAATTTCCGAATTCCAGAGCAGTCGTTTTGCAGATTGGCAGTATGAACTGGTCATTGGACAAGCTGCAAAACTGTACAAGGCAGCGCACTTTTTCGAAGGAACAAACAGGGGCGTATATGGTAAAGCACTTGTCGGAAGACCAAAAGATACGCCATATGATTAAGCTGTATCTTCCGTTTCCAATATACTTAAAGGAAGTAAAAATGAAAGAAATAAAGTCGGATTTTCATAATGCCTTTTGGCATGCAGCAACAGAACAGGAAGAAGTCATAGAAGACCCTGAGATTATGGGAGAGGATTACGAGCAGGCGTTGGAGGAGGTTCTTGTTTTTTTACGGCAAAATTACAAAGGACAGATTATTATTCTTGAATTACCCAGCGTTTCCCTGAGGGGGGGGGGTAAACTGGAAAACAGCAATGGTATAAGGCAGGAGCTGTTTGACAGAGCGTGTAAAGAAAATGGTATCGTATATATTAACATGTATGATATATACAACAGGGAGTATGAGGCACGTCGTGTGCTTCCATATGGATTTTCCAATACCAGACTGGGATATGGTCATCTGAACGAAGAAGGACATCAGATGACAGCAGATACGTTATTGCCGTTTCTGGAAAAGGAGGCAGAGGAATGACGTTTATATCTGCTGAATTTCTGCTGCTTTTCAGCATAACGGCTGTTTTGGTTGGCGTATGCAAAGATAAAAAGAAACGGCAGCTTATCTTATTGCTTGCCAGTTATGTTTTTTACGCATATTGGGATGTCAGGTTTTTGGCATTATTAGTTTTACAGACATTTATAAGTTATAGCGTTGCGCTGGTAATCGAGGGTACAGATGATTGTAAAAAGAGGAAAAGGTATTGTGCTTTCGGTGTGGCGGTTTTGCTTGGTATCCTTGGTTTTTTTAAATATTTTAATTTTTTTGTTTCCAGTATTCAAAATATTTTAGGACATGAGTTTGAAATATGGCATATCATACTGCCGGTAGGTATATCGTTCTATACATTTCAGGCAATCAGCTATATGATTGATGTTTACCGGGGGACTACGCCCGTTTGCCGGGAGTTTTATAAAGTGTCGCTCTATATTTCGTTCTTTCCGCAACTGGTTGCCGGGCCTATTGTGCGGGCAGATGATTTCCTGCCACAATTAGAACGAAATCATGATATTAAAATATCGAATGTGGAAGCTGGCGTGCAGATTTTTATGGTTGGCCTGCTTAAGAAAGTAGTTATTGCAGACAGACTTGCTGTATGTGTCGACGCAGTATTTGCATTGCCTTCCGAGTATGATGCAGCGTCAATTATATGTGCGGTGGCAGCTTATTCTATGCAGATTTATTGCGATTTTTCCGGATATTCGGACATGGCAATAGGGGTGGCAAGATTTTTCGGCTATGATTTGTGCCGCAATTTCAATATGCCGTACATATCTAAAAACCCTACTGAATTTTGGAAACGCTGGCACATTAGTTTATCGTTGTGGCTGCAAAATTATCTGTATATTTCATTGGGCGGAAACAGAAGAGGGATATACAGACAGTATCTAAATCTTATGATAACGATGGTTTTGGGAGGACTATGGCACGGTGCGGACTGGACCTTTGTTTTATGGGGACTTATGCACGGTATCGCGTTGGTGGTACATAAGATTTTTTTGAAGTATAAAGGAAAATGTCAATTATCTTTTAGAAATGAGGTGTTGAAGAAAACCGTCAATATAATTTCGGTTTTTGCTACTTATTGTTTTGTCTGTATTGGATGGATATTTTTCAGGGCGGAATCCGTTGGGCAGGCATTTGTGATTTTAAAACGTATCATAACGTGTGCCGGTGGCATTCATTATATTTACAGTTTCACTATAATTTACGGACTGCTTCTTGTGCTGTGCCATTTATATGGAGTATGGAAAAATAATGGACAGGGTATGTACCCCATTTTAAAATTGGATCGGTTTTGGAGTAAGGTTGTGGTATGTGTAGTTCTGGGACTCATTTTGGTGTTTTCTTATCAGGGGGATAATGCGTTTGTATATTTTCAGTTTTAGGGATTTTTTATGCAACAGAGTATAATAATGTTGAATTATGGATGTAGTTATGATATGATTAAGGAGACTACAGGGTATAATACAAAAAGTTTTCAACAGAAACAGGTCGCATTGACAAGTGCAAGAGGGGAAAATATTGAATTATCTAAGTATAGACTTTTCAGACGAGATAAGAGAATTAATGAAATAAATAGCAAACAATGATAGAGACACAGGTCTATGGCTGATGTCTCTGTTTTTATTTGAGGGGAGAACAAAAGATGATTAACAAAATAAAGGAAATATGTAACAAATTTGTCGAGGTGTTAAAAAGAGAAGAACAGGGGAAAACAGAGCAGGAGAAAAAAGAACAGAAGGAAAAGAGCGGCAGTTTGGTTGACATCATGCAATTGCTCGTAAGTGCGGTTACATTGACGGCATTTTGCACGATAAGCCCGATTTTGGCGGAATATCAGGGGAAAAAGGCGGTATACTGGGCGGCAGTATGTATCATCATATTATTGGTGGTGGTTGCGCTTTGGGAATCTGTCCGCCTGATAGGACGTGATAATTGGAAGAAATTTTTTGATGGTTTATATGATTTATTGCAGAAGGCGCTGGGATTACTTCATAGGTGGTTCCATGCGCCTCGTTTTATTTATATTCTGCCGATGGCAGTTATCATAGGCACATGTGCCGGCATCGCTTTCTGGCAGGTTCACACGACGAAGTCTTATGCTTCTATTGTAGAAATCTATGGCATTCCTGTAGGTGTGGGTGAACCTTTATCTGACAAGGACCGGAAAAATTCTGCGGATTATTGGGAAATAAAGGATTATTTCCTCCGAGGGACTATGATTGTAACGCATGAGGACGCTTATCATGAAGATGAAATCATGGGAGAATATTCAAGCCTGTACAACATGGCTTTCTTTCAGCCGGTGGATCATATGGTATATAAATATAAGCGAAATAAGAAGAAATTCCGATCGCTCGACGACGATAGAGCTTATTTTGCAGCAGATGATAATAGGTTCCGCGAGCCTACAAAAATTTCTTACTATAACGGTAGTGGTAAACTGCTTCTACAGATGAAAAAGAGGGATGAAAGCGATACATTTGATATTTTGACGTATTCCGTGGACAGCGAACCGCAGTTGCTTCACTCAACTTTGCTGCGTATCCCGGAGGAGGGGAATAACAAAGAAAAACAGGAGAAGGATGAAGATATTACAAGGAATGCCACAGGAACCAGCATTATGTCCCAGGCAGTCGAGGTGACATACAATTCGGACGGACTGCCGGACACGCGCAGGATAAGTCCCCATATTTACAATTTATACGGTGTAAACGGGGAACGGTATGAATATAACCAGAATAACCAGATGACAGCATTATATTATCTGGATAATAATGGAAATCCTATTTGTAATCAAAAAGGAATCATGATGATCTCCTTTGAATATGACGAAAACAACCGAATGACGGGAATACGGTATTTCAGCGATGAAAATGGGGAGGAAAAAATAGAGGGATTTCAGGGTGTTTTCTGTGAAAAGTTTGAATATGGTGCAGATGGTAATCTGTGTGTAAGAAAACAGTTAAATCAAAGTGAAAACAGGTGGTATGATAAAAATGGGGTGTGCGAATATCGATATACCTATGTTGACAGACGGCTGAAACGGGAGGAGTTTTTTGATTTTAGTGGAAATATGGCTGATAACCAAAACCCTAATGTGAAGAGTACTTTGCTGGAGTATGATGAAAAGAAGGATGAGACGGGCAATAAAGTAATTGTGATTTCGTTTGATTCTACTATCAGGCTGGCGGAGGAGGATGCCTCCGTTTCGATGAAGAAGACAGAAGAAAATGGGAGGCGGGAAGACGAACAGAATATCGTTTCGGTTATATCCACACAAATTATTCGAAACAGGAAAGAGCAAGAAAGCGGAGGGAAAAAACAGGTTAAGACGGAAGATAAACAGGACAAAAATGCGACGATGCCTGTGGATAAGGAAGAGGATACTGAAAATAAAGAAAGTACTGCCGCATCGGACGCAAAGGCGGCGGACGGGCCATCTGCGGCAGGGGAGAGGGATAGTGCAAGCCAGAATACTTCCCAACTTGATGTGCGCAAAGAAGAACTTCCGATTCGAAATTATACGAAAGTTCATTATACCGTGAATAAACGTGACAACACATTGGTGATCGGCTATTATCAAGATGATCATCTGGTTAAGAATGAACGGGGATTTTCTGTCGAGCAGGTGAGTTACGATCATGAATCACGCATAGAGAAAAAAGCATATTTTGATGAGAATTTGAAGCCCTGTCTGACTGTTGAAGGATACTCCCAGGCGATTTTCAAATACAAGCCTGCCAGTGGGGATGAAAAGGAACGGATCGAATACAGAGATACGGATAATGAGCTTGCAATTAATAAGAGAGAAGAAAATGGATATGCGGCGGTAGAATACAAACCATGTGAGGACGGGGAGAATTTCAATGGAAATACGACGGTTATGTTGGTATATTACGATCAGAGTAATACCCCTTTTATCCTTCCGAAAAAGGGATATGCAAAAATCAGACAAACCTACAATAACAGAGGTCTGCTGATCCGGGAGACATATCACAAGGAAAAGGGCGGAGAGGAGGATGTTGCTTATCGGACGGATTATATGGTGGCGGGAATTGATTATGAATATGCAGACGACGGGAATCAAATCTGTGCAGTATATAAGGATGCATCGGATCAACCGGTTAACAGGTGCGATACGGGCTTTGCAATGCAATTCTGGGAATTTGAGAATGGCAAGTGCAGAAAGATACATTATCAGGGGTATATGGACAATGTTCTACAGGATGTTCCCAACAAAAAATATGGAATCGGTTGTATAAAATACATTTATGCAAACGGGCATAACGTGGAGGAGCAGTATTTTGATATCAATGGAAATCCGGTTTTGCGAAGCGATATCGGTTGTGCAGTGCTGAAAAAAGAGTATAACAACCGGGGATTGGTGGCTGCGTATTCTTACTATGGCACAGATGGAGGGCTAATTTTACGTAAAGATACCGGATATGCAGTTCTCAGATATCAATACGATGAACTGGGACGGGAAAGTTTGTTACATTATTATGGGACTGACCAGCGGCCGATTATCAGTACGGAGTATTATTGTGCGGGTATGCAGTACCAGTATGATGAAGAGGGAAATCGGAGCGATGTCCGATATCTGGATGTCAATGATAACCTGATGATCCGCAGCGATCGGGGATATGCATGGATAAACATGACGTATAATGCGGATGGGAAATTGGTGGAAGAGCGCTATTTTGACGGCGAAGAGTGTCCTGTTGAATGTAAGGAGGGTGGTTATGCTGTTTATCAGGGCTTTTATGAGGATCAAAATCTGATCAGAATTGAATACAGAGACCGGTATGACAAGTTGGTTTCACATACAGAAACGGGATATGCAATAGCGGCCTACAAGTATAACGAACAGGATAAATGTATTTGGGAAAACTATTTTGATACGAATGTGCAACCTGTGATCAGCAAAAAATATCACTGCGCGGGATTCAGATATGATTATGATGAAGAAAACAATGAAAGATTGATCGGATATCTGGGGCTGCATGGGGAAGCAGTGATTCGGAGTGATTTGGGCTATGCATGGGTGCGTAAAGAATATGATGAATTTGAGCATTTGGTTAAAGAGACTTATTATAATGCAGATTATGTTGTAGATTCTGATTCTGATGAATATAAGATTTTGTGCAAGGAGGGCGGCTATGCGTCCTTTGAGGATCGGTATGACGAAAGAGGCAATTGCGTGAGAAACGTATACAGAGATGTGGACGGTGAGCTGACGTTGCGAAAAGATACTGGTTATGCAGTGATCAGGAACAGATTTGACGATATCGGCAGATGTATCCGGGTTTCATATTATGGGACGGATTTTAATATTGAAGCTGATGAAAAACAGATGAAGAGTGATGCTGATGAGGAAGAACCAACTGGTTACAGGAACGAAGATGTGAATCAGGGGGCGCTTGTTTATCATGCAGAACATGGATGTGCCGAGTTTTTGTATCAGTATGATGAGGCCGGAAACAGGACGGATATCAGTTACACGGATACGGATAGAAATGTTATGGTACGAAGGGATACAGGTTTTGCAAGGATACACAGGGAGTATGATGGACAGGGAAATCTGGTCACTGAAAGTTATTATGATGTAAACAACAGTCCGACCGCTCGCAGGGAGGAGGGATACGCTTCTGCCAAAAACAAATATATGAATGGTAAGTGCATTGAAACTGTATATTTTGATACAAATGGGAATCCGGTTTTGCGAAAAGACCAGGGGATTGCAATTGAGAGATGGCGGTATGATGAAAGTGGGCGGTGTATTTCGGAGGCTTATTATGATACGAAAGGGCAACCGATTATCAATAAAAAGTATTTGTGCGCAGCGTTTGAATATGAATATGACAATAGGGGATACCGAACGGATATCTGGTACAGAGATGTACGAGGCGAGATAATGATACGGCCTGATCTGGGGTATGCTCATGAAATAAAAGAGTATGACAACAGGGGGAATACGATAAGAGGATTTTATTATGATGACGAGGAGCGGCTGACCTTGACAAATAAAGGCGGCATCGCTTATTTTGAGGATCAATATGACGATCAGGGAAACTGTCTGGAAGGAAAGTGCTATGGGAAAAATCGGGAATTAAAAGTACGAAAGGACAGGGGATATGCTCTTTGTAAAAATTTATATGACAGGTATGGACAATGGGTGGCAGCATATTATTATGGGACAGATGGAAAAACGCCCATTCTGAGTGCGGCTTATCATTGTGCTGGTTTCAGATATGAATATGATGAAATGGGAGACAAAAAAAGTACAAAGTATTTGGGACTGGACGGCAATCCTGTAAAACGGGAGGACTTGGGGTATGCGGAGGAGAAGGTAACGACTACCTATGACAGAAAAACAAACAGAGTGTATATAAAAACATCTTTTCTGGATTGCGACGGACGACCGGTAGCAAAAGCGGAGGGGGGTTACATCAGCTATAAAGATATCTATGTCTGTGGGAAATGGGTAGAAGGCAGATATTATACGAATAAATCCTGGGCGAAGGGGGTGTTGACGGAGCGGATTGATAAAGGCTATGCTATTATAAGTAAGATATTTGATAGCTTTGGGCAGCGCATTTCGG
>CAMQTN010000127.1 GCA_947037115.1 uncultured Lachnospiraceae bacterium | reverse complement strand
CTTAGAATCTTCTTAGAAGATATTTAGAGTGACGTTTCACTATAATGATTAAGGTATCAAAAGGTATGATTGATAAATTAAAAATCGGTTATGCAGGGGAAAAGAGAGGTGGCATGATGCGGAAGCGGGAAGGCAAAGATACAAAAAGCAGGATAGAAGGGTGGAGGGTGGCAGCTACGGCCATCTTTGCGTGTTTGTGTTGTATGACGGTGTTTGCCGGATGCGGTGAGAAGGAGGAAGAAATTCCCATGGGCCGGTATGCGGACAGGGAAGTGAAAATGCCGTCTGGTACTTTTGATTATATGCATCCGTGTTTGGACGGAAGTTTCTATTTATACGGCACAGATGCAGACCTGACTTACGTGGATGCGGAGGGCGCAAGTAAAGAACAGGTCTGGAGCTGGGAGAATACGGCTAATATCGATATGAAATATTATGTGGGGGTTTCGGACAACGGAGCGGCAGTCTTTGCTTATACGCCCCAATTCTGGACTGATGAGGAATTGGAGGATTTGTGGCTGAAAGGAACCCCTGGCTGGCTGTACTATTATGTGGATGAAGCAGGACAGAAGCACGCTTTGGAACCTTATGGGGAGAGCTACCAGAAAAACACAAACCTGAACATGTTTGCCTTTTCACCGGAGGGGGAATTGTATGCGGCTTCCGCAGACAATGTGTACCGGGTCGATGTAGAGAGCGGCGAGACGGTCAGCCTTTTTGCCACGGAGGGACAGGTGAACGCCATTGTTTTTGTGGACAATGTGCTGCTTGCCGCAGATAGAGAGAAAACCTATCTCTATGATATGACGGATGGAAAACTGCTGGAAAATAACAGCGTCCTGAATGATTTTGTCGCCAGTCACAGCAACGGCGGTATCGTGATGGCGGTATCTGACAGGGACATAGATGTGAAAGTGATGGCGGATTCCAGGGATGCGGGAAACGGGAATGACGGCCAGACAAGGGCTGCGCCGGATGGCGCGGCAGACGGTGATGGGACGGCAGGCGCGCAGGTTCTGTATATGGCGTGCCGTACCGGACTGTACCGCTATATATGGAACGGTTCGGTGATCGAGCAGATCGCGGACGGGCAGATGACGGCCCTTGGCGATACCCAGAGGAACCCGCTTGCGCTGCAGGTGCTTGACAACGGAGAATTCCGTGTATTTTTCACAAGCAATTATATGGTGGAAATGTACTATGACGAGACGCTACCTGCCAGACCTTCCAAAGAACTGACAGTGTACAGTCTGGAGGAGAACGGATGGATTCGCTACGCGGGACAGCTTTTCCAGAAAGAACATCCCGATGTGCTGGTCAGGTATGAGACCGGCATGGAAGGCGACAATGCGGTCAGCAAAGAGGATGCCCTGAAAAATCTGAACACGCGCCTGCTGGCCGGAGAGGCGCCCGACGTGATCATGCTGGATGGGATGGATATCGAACAGTACGCGCAGAAGGGCGTGCTAAAGGAACTGGACGGTATTATGCAGCCCTACCTGGACGATGGCATCCTGTATCAGAACATCGTGGAAGGTATGAGGATGACAGAGGAAAATAAGATTTACAGTGTGCCCATGATGGTTTATCTGCCCCTCTGGCTGGGAGAGGAAATGTATCTGGGCGGGGAGGACAGCCTTGAAGATATCGTGACAGGTGTGGAACTGGCGAGGCAAAAGCATCCGGAGGGGCCGATTCTCTATACGCTCTATCCGAAAGATGTTCTGTTACAGACGATTCCGGTCTGTCTGCCGGCATGGACGAAGGGGGACGGCAGTCTGGATGTGGAGAAACTGACGGCGTATTATCAGGCGGTGACAAAGATCTGGGAACTTGACTGTGAGGGCCTTGACGATCCGGCGCGGGAGGCATGGCAGAAAAACAATATGGAGCTTTATGAACCTTCTGATATGAATATGGTGGATATCACATTTAATTTTCAGTACAGCGCGCAGCAGAATTTTGGCGAGACATGGCTGCAGCTTGGCTTTCTGATGAACCAACAGTCAGGCGTATCGGATGTCCATGTGGTCAAAATGAATATGGCGGCCGATTGGCAGAAAAAGGAGATTGAGGATGTGGCGACCTTTGGAGCATACGCGGGACAGGCGGACAATGTCTATTGGGCGAAGACGATCGTTGGTTTGTGCGAGCAGGCGAAAGAGCCGGAACTTGCCGAAGCGTATCTGCATCTGCTGCTCTCCGATACGATGATGCGGAAATGGTGGCTGGAAAAACCGCGAAGCCAGAGCGGGCTCACAATACGAAAGGATTCGATGAGAAACATTTTCGATATTAACAATATCGAATTTGGACAGATGATGGGATGGAAGGATCCCACCGGAATCAATTATCCGGATTTCTGGCCTACAGAGGATGAACAGCAGTGGGTCTGTCAGATGATGGAAGATGCGGACTGCTGTTACCGTCCCGGGACGATGCTGGAGGAAACGGCTATGGAGGTCGGTCTTCGGGTACTGGAAGGGGAGATGACCCCGGAGGAAGGAGCAAAAGAGGTTGCGGGGAAAATGGCGATTGCCATGGAAGAATAGGAGATGGGTGCGGATGAGTCCAGGGGGAACGGTTTTGGAAAAACGGGAGAGCATAAGACACGGTCTGCTGCGCGCCGTAGTTGTGGTGATGTGTGCTATGCTGCTTTCTGCCTGCGGCAGTGAGGAAGAAGAGAATCCCATGGGCCGGTATACGGACAGGGAAGTAAAACTGCCGGGGGCAGGGTATGAATATATGCATCCCTGCCCGGACGGTGGATATTATCTTTTCGGAAATGATGCGGACCTGACCCACGTGGCTGCGGACGGCACTGTCAGCAGGGATAAATGGGGCTGGGAAGACAATGCCAATATCCATGTAAAATTCTCCTATGGCATTTCAGATGACGGTGCGGTGATTTTCGGATATACACCGATGTTCTATTCAGATGAAGAATACGAGGCTTATGCCGCTGAGGGAGACAACCGGTATCTGTACTACTATGTGAGCGGGGAGGGGGAACGGCATCCACTTTCGCTTTACGGGGCCGATTATCAGAAAGCGACCAATCTGGAAACCTTTGCCTTTGCGCCGGATGGAAGGATCTACGCCGCCTCCGACTCCTGTGTGTACCGGATCAACGGGGAAAGCGGAGAGACGGAAAGTCTGTTTGCCACCACAGGCCAGATCAGGGAATTTGCCTTTGTGGGCGATACTATGCTTGCCCTGAACACAGAACAGGTTTATCTCTACGATATGGCGGGAGAAAAAGTGCTTTCGGATAACAGTGTCCTGAGTGAATTTGCGAAGTCTCATCAAAGCGGGCGCATTGTTCTGGCGGTGGCGGATCAGTCCGCAGAGCCGGCAAAAGAGGAGGGCTCCCGTGTTCTTTACCTTGCCTGCCGTACCGGATTGTACCGCTATGTGTGGGGTGGTTCGGTTATCGAGCAGATTGCGGACGGGCAGATGGTTGCCCTTGGAGACAGCCAGTATAACCCGTATGCGCTGCAGGTTCTGGATCAGGAACAGTTCAGGATATATTTCAGCGGGAACTACATGGTGGAGATGTACTATGACGAGACGCTTCCGATGGAACCGTCAAAAGAGCTGACGGTATACAGTCTGGAGGAAAACGGACGCATCCGCTATGCAGGACGTCTTTTCCAGAAGGAGCATCCTGATGTGCTGGTCAGATATGAGACGGGGATGGACGGGGACAATGCCGTCAGCAGGGAAGATGCCCTGAAAAATCTGAATACGAGGATACTGGCAGGAGATGTGCCGGATGTGATCATACTGGACGATATGGATATGGAGCAGTACGCGGATAAGGGCGTGCTGAGAGAGCTGGATGATTTCCTCACCCCTTACATGGAGGATGGCAGCCTGTATCAGAACATTCTGGAAGGCATGCGCACGACAGAGAAAGATAAAATATACGGCGTGCCGATGAGCGTCGAACTGCCGCTGTACTTTGGGGAGCAAAAGTATGTGGACGACATGCAGGGGCTTGAGGGAATCGTTGCAGGAGCAGAACGGGCGAGAGCGGAACACCCGGAAGGGCCGCTTATCGATACGCCCTGTCAGGAGGATCTGTTTAATCTGATAATTCCGGTCTGTCTGCCGGCTTGGACCAGAGAGGACGGCAGTCTGGATACGGCAAGTCTGGCGGCGTTCTATCAGGGGGCCGAAAGGCTGTGGGAATTAGACAGCGCAGGGCTTAGTGAAGAAAAGAGGATTAAGTGGCAGCAGGACCTGTCAGAGGAAGGGTCAGACCTTACGAATATCATGTTCGGGCAATATGAAGATATTTATCATATCGGGGAAACCTGGATTGCCCTTGGGTATCTGAAAAATACGTGGTATGGGATGACAAATCTGCATACAAGAATGGAAAATTACCGGAATGGCTACTCGTACTATAAAAAGCTGGAGGATGAAGTGGTTTACGGAAGGATGACAGGTCAGGCAGGAAAGGTTTATCGGGCAAGGACAATTGCAGGTTTGTGTGAGCAGGCAGAAGAGCCGGAGCTTGGCGAGGAATTTATGGCATTGCTGCTGTCTGACACAATGATGCAGAAATGGTGGCTGGAAGGACACTTTGACGGCGGAATACCGATCAGGAAGGATGCGCTGGCTTCTCTGCTGGACATTAATAACCGTGCATTTGCCGAGGTCAAAGGATGGACCGCCAGTGATATCGATATGATCTACAAAGAAGCTTTCTGGCCGACGGAGCAGGAGCGGCAGTGGCTGTTCGATGCGATGGAGGAATCTGACTGCTGCTACAGGACGGGAACGCTTTTGGAGGGGACGGTCAGGGAGGTTGGCGTCCGGGTACTGGAAGGAGAGCTGACGCCGGAGGAAGGAGCTGCGGAGGTTGAGAGGAAAATGGCGATTGCGTTGGAAGAGTAGGCGGCTTCTGTTTCTGCTTCCGGGATTTGCCGGTGTACTGCTGTTTTATATACTCCCCTTCCTTGAGGTGGTGCGGCGTTCTTTCTTTAAGGCCGGTAACAACGCCTTTGTAGGGGTGGACAATTACCATTCGGTGTTTGAAAATGGCGCTTTTGCGATAGCTGTGCGCAACACGGCGCTGTATCTGGCGATGGGTGTGCCGTGTCTCATGGGGATCAGCCTGTTTCTGGCGATGCTGCTTCGCCATCTTGCCGTAAGGCGCAGGTTTGTGTCTGCCATGCTCCTTCCCATGGCTGTTCCGGCGGCGGTGATGGTACTGACGCTTCGGATCCTGGTTGACAGGCAGGGAGTGCTGAATGGAATACTGACAAATGTGTCAGAAAAATATGAGGTGATCTCCGGTTTTATCCCGATTGATTATATGAATTCCGAATGGGCATTGGTTGTAGTGCTGTTCAGCTTTCTGTGGAAAAATACAGGGTACATGGTAATCCTCTGGCTGGCTGGTCTTTCGGCGCTGCCGAGGGAAGTGGAGGAGGCCGCAAAGGTGGACGGAGCCGGCAGATGGCAGAGCTGGCATTACATTATCAGGCCGGGACTCTCCGGCAGTTTTTACACAATAGGGATGCTGTCTGTATTGCAGATTTTTAAAAGCTACAGGGAGGTCTGGATGGTGGCAGGAAGTTATCCCCAGGAGCAGATTTATTTTTTACAGCACCTGCTGCAAAACTGGTATCTGAAACTGGAGTTCGACCGGATGGCGGCCCTGACGGTGATATTGTCGCTTGTACTGCTGGTGGTTTGTCTGCTGTTGCAAAAGCGGCTGGAGCAGCGTGAGAAGCGTGCGAAAAGGGGTTAAAATGCTGGAAATCAGGAAGAAATGGAAAAAGAGAAGGGGTGCATGGGCGGCCGCGGTGATCTGTCTGTTTCCGGCGGCTCTGATCTGTGCGCCGTTACTTATGATCCCTGGGGGTGCGCTGATGGACGGCGCGGAGATAAACCGGATTCTTGCGCCGGTGCTTGGGGAGGGAAAGGGGTTTGCGGTATGGCATCTGATTCCCCTGTATCCGACGATCGGTCATTTTTACAGGCTGCTGATCGAGTCGCCGGCTTTCTATCAACTGTTCTGGAATACGGTGGGAATGACGGCGGCGATCCTTTTTGGACAGTTGGCTGTGGGGCTGCCTTCGGCATGGGCTTTTGCGGCATTCCAATTCCGGGGCAGGGATTTTCTGTTCGGGCTCTATGTGGTACTGATGCTTCTGCCTTTTCAGGTAATGCTGCTGCCACAGTACATCATATTGCAGAAGCTGGAACTGTACAACCATCCTGCGGCGGTGATTCTTCCGGCCATCTTTTCCACTTTTCCGGTATTTATCATGTATCGGGGGTTTACCCAGATTGATGCGGAGATTATGGAGGCCGCCAGACTGGACGGTGCGGGTGAGCTGCAGATTTTTCTGCAGATCGGGCTTACGCTTGGGAAGATGGGGATTCAGTCGGCTGTGGTATTGAGTTTTCTGGAGAACTGGAATCTGGTGGAACAGCCGATGGCTTTTTTGGAGGAACAGGCGAAATGGCCGCTTTCTCTCTATCTGCCGCAGATTGATATCGGGCAGGCGGGCTTCGCTTTTGCGGTGTCTGTGGTAGTGCTGATCCCCGCGCTGTTTGTCTTTGCGCTTGGGCAGGATGCGCTGGAGGAGGGAATTGCCTGTATTGGGGTGAAGCAGTAGTTTGCGGCGCTGTGAGACAGAGAACAGAAAGGGTTGGGGATAACAATGGATTCTAAGAAAAAATTGTGGAGAGGGTTTGCAGCATTTATGTCGGCAATGCTGATTATGACCTATGTGTCGCGAATGGTCTATGTCAGCAGAATGCCGCAGATTCGCTGGATGAATCCCATCGCCTCCTCTATCCAGAAAAAGCTGCAGGTGGACGGGACGGTGGAGGCGGTCAATTCACAGGCAGTTACCGGGCTGGACGGACTGCTGGTAAAAAAGGTGTGTGTGGCGTCTGGAGACCGGATGGAACCGGAGACAGTTCTCTATGAGGTGGACGTGGAGGATCTTATGACACAGCTTTCACGCCTTGAAGCGGAGGAACAGGTATGGCAGGGACAGGTGCAGGCGCAGCGAAGAGAGGCGCAGGAGGAGATTGTCCGGGCACAGGAGGACTACGACATCAGTGTTGCGGAGCTGGACAGGAAGATTGCGGAGGAGACTGCGCTGCTGGAAGATATGATGGAGGATCTGGACACCCATCTGTTCCGCATACCCAAGGAAGATGCCTCGGACGAGATCTGGATCGCATGGGCCGATGAACGGCTGCGGCTCGACAGGGAGATTGAAGCGAAAAAGAGGGCCATTGAGGATACCAATTTCCAGAAGGAAAAAATACTGAAACAGGCTGACCGCAGCATTGAGGATGCCAAACAGGCGCAGAGCGAGGTGACAGGCGCCTATGCCCCGAGCTTCAGTGCCATCGGACAGGTGCAGGCAAGGGAGGATAAGATCGAAGCATGGAAGCAGCTTGCGGAAGATGAGGGAAAGGTGAGGGCCGGTCAGGAGGGGACGGTTCTGGAAGTCATGCTGCAATCCGGCATGAGGATGGGATCCGAGGCGGTCGTACGCTATGCTGACGATGAGAGCGGCCTGATGTTTTCCACGGTCATAACACAGGAACAGAAATCCATGCTGCATACGGGAGACAGCGTGCGTCTGCGGTTTCCGGGAAGTTCAGAGGAGGTGGCGGAGACGGTCGATTTTATCATGCAGGAAAACGGCGGTTATACTGTAAAGATTTATCTGGAGCCGGGGGTTGCCAGGGGGCGCACGGAAGGGGTCATGGAGGCGGCCTCCACTTCGGAGATCTACGATTTTGTAGTTCCCGTAAAGGCACTGCACAATGAGGGCGGTAACTGCGTTTATGTTCTGGAGGAAAGGAACGGGATTCTTGGCACAGAACTCAGTATAAGGAGCCTGACTGTGAGGCTCCTTGATCAGAATGAAGATTATGCGGCGATTGCGGATGATCTGCTTTCCGGGGATATGAAAATCGTGACGGAGAGCGACAGGGAGCTTGAGAACGGCGCGGCCGTGAAGGAGTGGCTTGATTAATGTCAGGCGAATCTGGACTTCAGCTCCGTCACGTCGGTTTCCAAAATCCGGACCCGGATTGACAGCATTTCCATTTCGCTGCTGGGTTTTATCGCTTCGTGCAGATTGCGGGATAAATCGAGATGCCCTTCGGCTACACGTTTAATACTGACACGAATCTCATTTTCAAGAACCAGTTCGACGTGGATGAGCTTGCCTTCAAGGATAGATACCCGTCGATCCAGCGACTGCGTTGTCTCATTCAGAGTCTGGACATTCTCTTTCAGAGTCTGGACGTCGTCTTTTAATACCCGGACGTCGTCTTTTAATTCCTGGACGTCGTCGTTTAATTACAGGACGTGGTGGTTTAAATTCTTGGCATAGGCATTTAAATCCAAGACCGGGGGCTTTAAATTGAGGGC
>CAMQTN010000126.1 GCA_947037115.1 uncultured Lachnospiraceae bacterium | reverse complement strand
GAATGAAGCGGTATATATAATGGAAAACAAAAAAGAGCAATTTCTCAAGTAAAAGATAAGGAGCGATGTGTAATGAATAAGAAACTTTTCGTAGCATTAAGTATGATTGCTGCATCGGGAGTGTTGCTGTACGGATGCGGAAATTCCAATGACTTTCCTGAACCGCCGGAAAGTGTGTTGAAAAGCGATAATCTTTCTGCCATACAGACAGAAGATGTTGTGCCGGATGAAGCCGAACCTGACTTACAGCAGGCGGCAGAACTGTTGGTTTGCTTTGGCGATGAAGGGGAGCCTTTTATCATGCACCTTTATGACAATGATACGGCTTATGCCATTGCAGGCCATGTGGGAAACAGTGAATGGCGGCTTCCGATCTACCATTACGATGACTATGATAATTGGGAAGTGATGCAGTATTATGACATTCCGAGCCGCTATGAAATTCCTGCGGCTGCGGAGCAGATTACAGAGGAGAAGGCGGGTACGGTTTATTATTCGGAACCGAACCGGATCATTCTGTTCTATCAGGATGCCGAGGTGAGCGCAGAGTACACGCCGGTGGGATATTTTGATTATACGGATGCGTTCTTACAGGCAGTTCAGGATAATCCGGTGCTGGAAGGCTGGGGAAACAAAATTGTTCTGATCAGTGGTGGTGAGTGAAGATGGATGGTAAAACAAAGAAATCAGAGCGGGTGGAAAACAATATGGGAACGGCGAAGGTATCGGTCCTGGTGTTAAAGACAGGCATTCCTTTGATGATCTCTCTGCTGATCAATTCCCTTTATAATTTTGTAGACAGTGTGTTTGTGTCCAGAATATCAGAGGATGCCTTGACGGCCCTGTCGCTGGCAGCTCCCGTGCAGATACTGATGTCAGCCATGGGGCTTGGGATTGCAGTAGGGCTGAATGCCGTGATTTCCAAAGCATTGGGCGAGCAGGATGGGGAAAAAGTGAAAAGGACGGCATCCGCCGCGCTGGTGCTGGCATTTCTGGCATGGGTGCTGGTCGTTATTCTGGAGATTCTGATTCTGGGCGTCTATTTAAGATGGCAGTCCGGCGGTAATGAAATCATTATGAATTATGGGATTCCTTATCTGCGGATCTGTATGCTTGGTTCTCTTGGTATGATGGGGCAATGGGTATTCGACCGGTTTGTAATGGCAAGCGGTAAATCTTCTTTGTTTCTGTATACATTATCAGCCGCATCGGTCACCAATCTGATTTTAGATCCGATTCTTATCTTCGGCTATTTTGGTTTTCCGGCGATGGGAACATCGGGTGCGGCTCTGGCTACGGTTATCGGACAATGGATCGGATGTTTGGCCGGGTACTTTATCAACTGCCGATGGAACCGGGAAATCCCGATTCATTTTACGGTGAAGGCGGACAAAAGCTGTATCGCGGCCATCCTGAAAGTAGGGATACCAAGTACTCTGGTACAGGCGATTTCCTCGGTGCTGGCAATCTATGTAAATTCTGTTCTAATGGTTATTACGCCCACTGCGGTTGCCGTTTATGGGGCATGTGTAAAAATTCAGGGTCTTGTAACCGTGGGGGTAAATGGTATGGGATGCGGCCTGATACCGCTTGTTGCTTATAATTACGGAGCAAAAAAACCCAAAAGAGTCTATCAGAGCTGCCGCTTTGCGATGCTGTATTCTTTTGCTCTTTACAGTATCTTTTTCCTGATCATGGAGATCGTACCTGAGCAGGTGCTGTTCCTGTTCGATGCCTCGGAAGAAATGCTTGCAATCGGCGTTACGGCGCTCAGAATCATGGCGGTAAGTTATCTTTTGTCCAATGTCTGTCTCACTTATTCTGCGGCTTTTCAGGGGCTTGGAATGGGCGTACAGAGTATGCTTCTGACATTGAGCAGGCAGGTGGTTTTGCCCATTGTCTTTATTGCCGTATTATCCGGGTTCGGGAACGTTTCGCTGATATGGATGGCGTTTGTACTGGCGGAAGCAGTTGTGATTCCGTTTGGTATGATTCTATGGAAAAAGGAGTCGGAAAAGGCCTTGTATCAGGAAATCAGGTCATAAAACAGTATATACCTTTTGGTTTAAACTTGTGAACGAACCGGGTTATTTTATTCTACCAGGATGCGCAGATCGAGGGTGATTATACCAAGGTCGGTACACTCACAACCACAGAGGGACTTGTGGATGCGGTGAGAAACAATGAGCCTTTGAGAGACTGGAATTGTCTCGTAATTCCGGTTCGTGTGACAGAGTAAGAAAGATTCTGCAAGGAGCATGATGAAAATCGTAAAAAGAGTGAGGAAACGGTATGGGTAAGAAAAAGCTGTGGATCGGTGTTATTATATCTGCCCTATGGCTGTCGGGATGCGGATATCATTTGCCACCCGGGGACGGGCAGAGTGAAATAGAGGAGGGCGGTCAGACGGCCGGCACAGGCGAAACACAGGAAACGCAGGAAAACCAGGAAACGCAGGACGGGACGCAGGAGCCGGCGGCGTATGTCGGGATCAGTTCCACGGTGGCGGAACTGGAATCCGGATTTTCCGCAGTCCGCTTTGAGGGCGAAGATGGATTGGAAGCTTTTTTGCATCAGGGCGGCGCGGAGTCGGACCGGGAAGTCCTACAGTTTCTGACAGGAACCATGCTTGGCAGCGCAGAGGGTCTGTCCTTTGAAGGGGATGCCTTCGGCTGCAGCACGATTTCGGTAGAGAATGGCGAGGGTGGTTATTATTTCGGACGTAACTTTGACTGGAACAAGTGTGACGCCATGATGGTGGCTTCTTATCCGTCAGACGGGTACGCTTCCTTCTCCACCGTGAATGTGGATTTTATCAGACAGGGCGCCGGACTTGCCTCACATTTTTTAAGCGATGAAATGCTGACGGTTGCCGCTCTTTACGCCCCTTTGGACGGCATGAATGAGAAAGGGCTTTGCGTGTCGGTGAACATGATCCAGGACAGCGATACCATTGCCCAGAATACGGAAAAGCCGGATATCACGACCACGACGGCAATCCGGCTGCTGTTGAACCGGGCGGCTGACGTGGATGAGGCGGTGGAGCTGCTTAGACAGTATGATTTTCATGCATCCATGGGTTATATGGTACATCTTGCCATTGCAGACGGCACGGGTAGAAGCGCAGCTGTCGAATACGTCAATAACGAGATGAACGTGATAGAGACGCCGATCCTCACAAATTTCTATTTGTCAGAGGGTGAGAAAAACGGGATTGGAACCAGTCAGTCCCATACGAGATTTGAAATACTGGAACAGACATTAGAAGAAAGGCCGGTTATGGACAGCGGACAGGTGCGGGATGCATTATCCAGTGTCAGCAAAGGGAATTTTGGAGAATTTGAATCGACGGAGTGGAGTGTGGTCTTTGATCAGTCTGCCCTTACCGCAGAATATTATCACAGGGAAGATTACGGCAGCAGCTATGCCTTTACACTTTTCGATGATTGAACCCATGAGAGATGACGGAATGCAGTTTATGGATAAAGCGGCAGTAAAAAATAATGTGAGGTGCACTATGGGATATATACGTTTGTTATGGGATTTATACCAGCTTAAGGGAAATACCGCAAAAAACCAGGAGCAGATTAAAAAAATGCAGGATAAGAAACTGAGGAAGCTGCTGCGTTATGCTTATCAGCATTCCACATACTACCGCAGGACGTTTACACAGGCGGGCATTACGGAAGACAATATTGATAACATACCATTAAAACAGTTTCCGATAATCGACAAGGAACTGCTGATGCAAAATTATGATGAGCTGGTGACAGAGCCTGAGGTAAAGCAGGAGAAGCTGCGGGCGTTTGATGAGAGCCCTGCCTCAAAATCTGAAAACTATCTCGGCAGGTATCATATCATTCACTCGTCGGGAAGCACGGGGATTCCCAGATACTTTGTCTATGATGATAAAGCGTGGGGGCAGATGCTTCTGGGCATTATCAGAGGGGCTTTGTGGGGAATGAGCATGACAGGCATTTTAAAACTCCTCGCCGGAAGGCCGAGAATATTATACATTGCCGCCACAGACGGACGCTATGCGGGAGCCATGGCGGTGGGAGACGGCATAACAGGGCTTCATGCCAGACAGGAATATCTGGATATCAATGAGCCCATTGAAAAGGGAAACCGGAAGGTGACAAAGTTTGCTCCCAATATTGTAATCGGATATCCCTCCGCCATTAAACTGATGGCAGAGCAGGTGCGGTTAGGAAACGTTCCGAATCATGTAAAGAGGGTTATTTCCTGCGGTGAACCACTCTCGACGGGACTGCGGCATTTTCTGGAAGATACCTTCCAGTGTCCGGTGATCAATTTTTATGGTTCCAGTGAGTCCCTTGCGCTGGGGCTCGAAGAGAAAGCAGGAGAGGGTATGGTCCTGTTTGACGATATGAATGTCATAGAGGTTGAGGACGGAGAAATGTATCTTACCTGCCTGTACAATTTCACACAGCCCCTGATCCGGTATCATCTGACGGATACCCTGAAACCGAAACAGAGACTGGCAAATGATCCTTATGGATTTTCAAGGGCGGAAGTCCTTCTGTGCAGAAATGAGGATGAAATGTGGTTTCGGAAAGCGGACGGCCGGGAGGAATTCATTCATCCGTTGTCGGTGGAGGGAATCTGTGTGGACGGTCTGAAGGATTATCAGTTTGTGCAGACCTCGGACAAAGCGTTTCAGATTATGGCGGAGATTTCCAAAGATGCCTCAAAGGAAAGGATCACACATGGGATAGAGAGTATCATGGAACCGTTGTTAGCAGATAAGGCGCTGGAAAACATTTCCTATGAGGTATGTTTTGTGGAGACCATTACGCCGGATCCGGTTACCGGCAAGAAACCGCTGATTGTGAAAATGATGAATGACAGAAAGGCTGTTTAGCAAGTGATATGGAATTATGTTGTTAGAGGAATTCTGGTCTTTTGTTTCTTAAGCGCCTTTGGGACAGCGGTGATGAATCCGGCGACGATTCTGTCCTTCATGGTTGCTTTTGCGGCCTTTGAAATTAGCGGAAATGTAAGTGCGCCGGAAGGGGCCGGGGTGGTTTTGGGTATTCTTGCGGGGACGCTTGGATGGTGGCTTGCTTTAAGCGGCATCGTTGCCCTGTTCCGGGAGCGGATCACGGATCGGATTTATAAATGGCTCAACAGAATTTTAGGCGGCTTTATGATGATATTCGGAATGGTAATGATGATAAGGAGTGCATGGTCATGGATCATACAAAGGTAAAGACCCCTGTTATTTCAGGAAAAAATATCGTACAGACTTTTGGGCAGACAAAGGTGTTAAATGAAATCAGTATTGAAATTTATGACGGAGATTTTACCGTGATCATGGGAACTTCCGGTTCCGGTAAATCGACCCTGCTATACTGCTTAAGCGGAATGGAGCAGGCGGCAGGAGGAACCATTCTCTGTGGGAATCAGGCAATTACGGGAGCGTCGGAAAAGGAGCTGACAAAGCTTCGGGCTGACAGGTTTGGATTCGTCTTTCAGAAGACGCATCTGGTCAGCAATCTGACGCTCTATGAGAATATAGTGATGTCAGGGCTGATTGGCAGCGGGCTTGGCGAAAAAGATGTAAGGAAACGGGCAAAGGAACTGGCAGCCCGGATGAATCTGCAGGATGCGGCAGACAGATTACCCTCGCAGGTATCCGGAGGAGAGGCCCAGAGGGCGGCAGTAGCGAGGGCTGTCATGGGGAATCCGGCTATTTTGTTTGCGGATGAGCCCACCGGGGCGCTTAACAAAGCCAATACAAAGGAAGTATTGAATCTGTTTACGAAACTTCATGAAAAAGGACAGACGATTCTTCTTGTGACACATGATAAGGAAGCGGCGCTGCGGGGAAACCGTATTCTCTATATTGAGGATGGCAGGGTGATTTCCGAACTTGCTTTGTCGGAATACGGGAAAGACAAAGACGCACGGGAAAAGAAGCTGGCTGCGTGGCTGGAAGGGCTGGGTTGGTAATATGGGAAAATTTAAGATGCTGCTTGGGGCGGCATGGAAACGGCAGAAGTTTTCTGTCTGCGCGTTATTCCTTATGATTGCAATTGCCGCGCTGAGCCTGTTTACAGCGATCACATTGTATATAAGCGGAACAGCTTCCGTGGAAGCTAAAATGGACCGGCTTGGGTTTGGCGATTTCACGGTATGGGTGAGCGCACAGCCGGAAAGACTGATTGCGGAGATTGCGCAGACAGCGGATGTGGAAAGCGCCATCCAGCAGGAGATTATTTTTGCCGGATATGAAGTAAACGGAAATCATTCCGATAATGAGGGACAGTTGATTGCGGATGACGGTACGATCCCCTATCATTTTATAGACCGAAGCGGGGAGAGAGTGAATCTGTCGGAGATTCCTGTGGGAAGTATTTATGTATCCCCGGCGATGGAAAGCATGTTTGACGTGCAGATCGGCGACATGATTCAGTTTAATCTGTCCCGCACAAACGGAAGAAAGGCGTTTACGGTAGCCGGATATTTCGAAGATGCGTTTATGGGAAGTTCCATGATCGATATGAAAAGTTTTCTTGTAAACAATATGGATTACGAGGAAATGCTTCAGATCATGGCGGATGCGGCGGCCATCGATGTACTGGGGCGAAGCGGGGCGATGATCCATATCTCTAAGAATCCGTCCGGCGGCTTATCCGACACAGAGTTCTATGAGGCGCTGCAGGCACATACGGAACTAGCAAGATACATGGATTTTACTTACAGAAAAGATTCCATTTTAAGTTATATGCTTTTACTGCAAAACATTGTATCAGGATTTTTGATGATATTCTCCGTGGTGCTTTTCGTGATCTGTCTGATTATGATCAGGCACAGCCTGACCCTTGTGATCCAGCAGGAAAAGGGCGACATGGCGATTCTCCGGACGATGGGACTTACGGGAAACATCCTGCGCAGTATCTATGTGACCCTCTATGGAGGAATCGGTTTTCTGGGCGTGGCTGCTGGCGCGGCCTGCTGCAAAACAGCGGCGGAGAATATTGCAAAAGGGATGGTGACTTCCACCGGAATGCTGGTGGATATCAGGGTGCCTGCCTGTCTTCTCTTTGGCGTATTTGTAATTTGTATGCTGGTTTTAATGACGGCGGTTTTCACGCAGACAGGCAAAATTCTTCATATCACTCCGATGCAGACGCTGCGGGAGACAAAAAGCACCGCCAGAGTACAGTTCCCTTTTTCCAGACGTTATTTACTGGTTCATATTGCGGTGAGGGAAGTTCTGGCAGACCGGGGCAAGTATATTTCGCTCTGCCTGATTGCAATGATTCTTACCGTTTTTCTCTCTGTGATCGGGCATATGGGAGCGTGGCTTGGGCCAAACGGGGAAGGGCTCATGAATTCCTTCAGTGTGGCGGAGCATGATCTGGGAGTACAGCCGTTAAACCAGACAGTACCCATGGATGAGATTGAGCGCGTCATAAACTGGTATTCCCCGGTGGTGGAACAGTATGAGCTTGCCATGCAGAGTGTGACGGTAAACGGGCAGGAATACACGGCAAATGTGTTGGATGATACCAGATGGTTCCACATGCTAAGCGGAAATGTGTGCGATGATGACAGCATTCTCATAACGGATACCGTTGCCCGGGAAATGAATTTGGAAATCGGGGACACAGTCAGGGTGTCGGCAAACGGCAGAATGAGCGAATATGAGGTGTCCGGCATCTATCAGTGTGCCAACGGTATGGGAACCAATATTGGCATGAGCATCGGCGGATATGCCAGAATCAACGATATAACAGGGTATATCTGGTGCAGACATTACATTTTGCAGGACGGAAGCGTGCGCGATTATGTGTACGACTATCTGGAAGAGCATTACAGAGGGATCGACGTCCATACCAACAGCTGGTCGGGACTTGACGGAATCGTATTGGTCATGCATATGCTGATTGTTGGTTTGTATGTTGTGACTGCAATGATTATTCTGATCACGGTAGCGCTGGTTGCGGGAAAACTTCTCCAGTCGGAAAAGAGCAATATGGCAATCTACAAGAGCCTTGGGCTCCACACGGGAAAACTCCGAATATCCTTCACGCTGCGTTTCCTGATTGTGGTACTTGGCGGAGCCCTCTTAGGCTTTGCGGCAGCAGGGATTCTGGCGGACCCTTTGATCGGGGCTGTATTTAAGAGTTTTGGGATCGGTGAGTTTGCGGCAGGTTTCAGTATGTTGGGAAATATTGTGCCGCTTGTGGTAATACCACTGCTGTTTGCCCTGTCTGCGTGGGTTTATTCTGCCAGACTGTCGCGGGTGAGCATTGTGGAGCTGATCGCAGAGGACGGCGAATAGTGTGAGAAGTACTTCCAGCCACTCACAGCAGAGGCTGTTTCGTGGAGAAGTACTAAGTCGCACACAGGAGAATGCCTAAAATACGGGCATTCTCCGCACCGATGCTGTTATAAGTCTAAGGTATTAACTGATAAACAGTTTTTTGCTGATGAGCGTTACAATACTGGCGCTTTTGTTCATGTGAGATAAAGAAGTAAAAGAAGTGTAAAAAATTTTGCCGTTCCCTGTCCG
>CAMQTN010000125.1 GCA_947037115.1 uncultured Lachnospiraceae bacterium | reverse complement strand
ACATTATACTGCATTATTTATAATATCAAATTCCAGATAACAAATGTTTGGCTTGAGGTTCGTCTTTCTTTTTTACCAAGATTTTGTAATACTCTTTCACATTGCCGTCTCTGCATAAAGCAGGACTCATTTTACCAAGATTTGAAAGCCTTAAACTATTGTTAATGATATCTGTTTTGTATGAAATTCCTTGCTCATTCAGCAGATTCTCAGCAATAAAGAATTTTTCCATTTCAGAAGTAAAGTATACTTCCAGCCAATTACTAAATAACACAGCATTGCTCCTTTCTTTAAGCTCGATCTTTCAAGGTTAAGATCCTTACCTATGCTATTTACCAATATAGTACCACATCACATATATCATAGACAATACATTCTTACTTTTGAGTTTCCCCATTTTTTAGGTCTTCATTTCCCACAGTCAGCTATTTTAAAGTATTCAAACAGGGTTATCTGCTGTGATCTGACTTTCGGCGGCAGGAAGCCGCTGATATCGGAACGGCTCATGGACAGCACACGTTCCATGGCATAAAAAGCAAACTGCGGCACTTCATAAATCCTTTATCTGGCAATAAAATCTGCATCCTTTTTAACGTCTTTAATATCATGTTTATTTAACTATTATCAGCCAAACACTTCCGCTACATCCCTTAAATATTCCCGGATTGGCAAATGCTGCGGACAATGTTTTTCGCATTTTCCACAACCGATGCACTCCGACGCTTTTCCGTGTGTTAATGACAGATTATTATAATAGATGGATGATACCATGCCCTTAAAATTTTTATTATCGTTGTATAATGCGAAATAATCCGGAATCGCAATATTCTTCGGACATTCACTTTCACTGACGCAATATCTGCATGCCGTACAGGGAATCGCAATCCCAGAACGGATAATATCCGCAGCCTGTTTCAATGCTTTCATTTCCGCTTCACTCAAAGGTTTAAAATCCTTCATGTAGCTTAAGTTATCTTCAACCTGTTCCATATTGCTCATGCCCGAAAGCACCATCATCACATTTTCATGGGTGGCTGCAAAACGGATTGCCCACGATGCTGTAGAAAGTCCCGGCGTCTGTGCCTTCAATATCTCGTCCGCTTTCTCCGGGATATTTGCAAGCGCGCCCCCTTTGATCGGTTCCATCACAATCACCGGCTTGCCATGCCGGGCGGCAATCTCATAGCATTCCTTCGCCCGGAGTGCGGCATCGTCCCAATCCAGATAATTCAACTGGAGCTGCACATATTCTGTTTCCGGATGATCCTTCAATATGCGCTCCAGAAGTTCCGGCGAGTCATGGAAAGAAAAGCCAATGTGACGGATTCTCCCTTCTTCTTTTTTCTTTACCAGAAAATCAAATGCCCCTACTTTTTGTACATTCTCATAGTTCGTACCGGCCAGTGCGTGAAGCCAGTAATAGTCAAAAAATTCTACGCCGCAGCGCATAAGCTGCTCCTCAAATATCCCCTGCATCTGATCCGGCTTCTGAATCAGGTAAACCGGCATTTTATCCGTAATGGTAAAACGTTCCCTCGGATACCGTTTTACTACAGTTTCCCGGAAAGCTTTCTCGCTGTTGCCTCCATGGTACGGATAAGCGGTGTCAAAGTATGTACCGCCCGCCTCCAGAAAGGCATCCACCATTTCCGTCATTTTCGGAATATCCACCTCGCTGTAATTTCCATTTACCACAGGCAGCCTCATTAATCCAAAACCAAATTTTTTCATTGCGATTCCTCCATTCGTTCCATAAGTTTTATTCAATTACAATTTCTTCCCCGGCTTCTATGATCAGGCGGTTTGGCGCTTCAAACTGCTCCGCCAGTTCCCTGTCAAAGACCACGCCCTCCTTAGCTGTCACATGGTAGGGAATGTTATGTTTTGCGCCCACCATTTCTGCGCATTCCGCTGCTTCGTCAAGTCCCATGTTATAAATGCCGTCACAGCAGAAAAAAGCATAATCAATATTCTTCTCAGCCAGCAGCGGCATCTGCTCCGTGGTTGATGTATCGCCTGTCACATAAACGGATTTCCCATCGGAAAAGGTCAGTATGTAGCCCACGCAGCCACCCACGTCATGCAGGGAATTATAGCCTGCCTCCACTGCTTCCACCGTTACGTAACCCCGCTCAAATAACTGGTGTTCCCCATTCTGGATTGCCTCGGCCTGCGTGATAATCTCACAGCCCGGATTCCGGTTCTGCACTTTATCAACCATGTTGTGGTCATAATGCGGGTGTGTTACCAGAATCAGATCCGCAGAAAGTTCATAATCATCCCCTGCATAAGGATCAACGTAAATAACCTTTTCTTCCGCCGTAACAAAACGGATGCTTGCCTGTCCCTGATAAAGCAAAACCGCCCGGTCTGCTCCATCCGTTTCCGGCTCATTTTGTGTGGATTCTGTATCATCAGAATCCTTGTCTGGCGTTCCCACGGCTGCCGGTTCCATCTGCTGTGTTCCTTCCATATGGACATCTGCATCACTTCCGCCCGCACACCCTGTAAATAAAAGTACCGCCAGCATAGCCATGCTTAAAACAATCTTTGCCTGCTTATTTTTACTCAATAAAACCACCTTCCCGCAGCCATTCCGTCACTGCTACGACCGCTTTGTCCCTCTGGTTCTGCGCCGCCTCGCCGGCAATGTTAAAGCCATCCATCATTTCGGCTCCCGTAATGTCCGCAATCGTGCTTTCCGTGCCAGACAATCCGCTGCCTCCATGCGTACAGAATGGAATTCCATGATATCACCTCTTTTTTAATCCGCAGGCGTAAACGCACTCAGATGGGCTTCCTGTTCTTCAAGGCTCATGTTAAAGAAACGCATACCTTTATCCAAAGCCCGTATGCGTTCCATTTCACCCTCAGTCAATTCAAAGTCGAATATGTCAATATTATCCTGAATATGTTTCGGATTGGTAGACTTCGGGAATACAATTGTTCCCTCCTGGATATGCCAGCGCAGGATGATCTGTACATTGTTCTTCCCATACTTTTCCGCAAATTCGGTAAACACCGGCTCATTCAGAAGCCCCTTGTCTCCATGCCCGATAGGATACCAGCTTTCAATCACCGTGCCACAGGATGCAATGCGCTTTTTCAATTCATTCTGCTGATAATACGGATGGCACTCTACCTGAAGCACTGAAGGCTTAATTGTTGCAGCAGCAAGCAGTTCTTCCAGACGCTCCGATTCAAAATTGCTGATACCGATGGATCGCACCTTGCCTGCAGCAACAGCTTTTTCCATATCTTTCCACGCCCCGATATAATCCCCAAACTGCTGATGAAGCAAAAGCAGGTCAATATACCCCGTATCCAGCCGGGAAAGCATTTTGTCAATCGCTGTTGCCGTCTTTCCCTCCCCATACACGCTGCCTTTGTGTTTTCATCCCCCGGAATCATATATACGCCAAGGCCAAATTGAGGGATTTTGTTTCCATCATTTAAAGTTACATAAGTCTGATTCATTTTGATTTCTCCTTTCCTGCCCGTTTCCTAGGGCATAGAGGTATACCCGCAGGGTATTTCCTCCATTTCTGCTCTCTATTCTATATAAAATCCATACCGCTCCAGCCATTTCCTGATATCATTCTCTGCCTGTGCCACCCTGCCGCTACCTGCGAAATCCCCGGTGGCCATATACCCTGCACCCATCCAGCGCTTCCTCCAAAGAGCGGAACTCTTCGTCTGTCAGCTCCACTTTGGACGCATCCAGATTCTCAACAATGCGCTCCTTATTTTTTGAACCCGGTATTGGGACTACATTTGGATATTTGTGCAGCATCCACGCCAGGGAAATCTGTGCGCTGGTCGCATTTTTCATCTCCGCATATTTTTTCAAAAGGTCAATGATCGGCTGGTTGCCCGCTATGTTTGCTTTGGAAAGCTGCGGGACCCAGTTCCTGACATCATCATGCCTCTCAAATTGTGTGTCCACCGTGATCTTCCCGGAAAGAAGCCCGCTGGCAATCGGTGAAAATGGTACAAAACCAATGTTGTTCTCCAGACAGTAAGGGATCACGCCCCTTTCCGCATCCCGCTCTACCATGGAATAAATATTCTGGACTGCCGAGAGCGGCGTCACCCTGTTCGCCTTTTTAATAACAGGTACATCTACCTGCGACAGTCCCCAGCCACGGATCAGTCCATCCTCCATGAGCCTGCCCATAGCTTCCGCAATCTTTTCCACGGACACGCCGCCCATTCTGTGGAGATAATATATGTCCACCCAGTCCGTCCCAAGCCGTGTAAGCGACCCTTCCAAATGTCTGCGGACTGCATTGTAAACAGAGCCCCTTCCGATCGCTTCAAATCCATTTAAGAACAGCTTCGTGGCAATCACCACCTGTTCCCTTACCCCATATAGTGCTTTTCCCACAATGCGCTCATTATGCCCAATGCCGGAAAGGTTCGGGCTGTAGATTTCTGCGGTATCAAAAAACGTGCATCCCTTCCGGTAAGCATTCTGGATTGCTTCCACGCTGTATTCCTCCGGCGGTATCTGCCCATAGCCGTGGGAAAACGCCATACATCCCATGCCGACCTCGGATACTTCAATATCCCTTAATAATCTTGTCTTCATGCCGCCCCCTCTATCAATAACCCGCAAACCTCTGGTCCTTGTCAATATCCGTCATCCTCTGCATTTCTTCCTCTGACAGTTCAAAATCAAAAATCTCAAAGTTTTCCTGGATATGCGCCTCATTGCTTGAGCCGGGGATTGCGATATTACCCGCCTGCAGATGCCAGCGCAGGATCACCTGTGCAGAAGTCCTGCCGTGTGCTTCGGCTATGCTGCTGATGGTTTCATCATTAAAAAGTGTCTGCGTATTTCCCCTTCCGCCCAATGGAAACCAGGATTCCATGACCGTCCCGTACTGGGCAATATGCTCCTTCATCCCCATACTCTGATGGTATGGATGCGTTTCGTTCTGGATCAGTGCCGGGACGATTGTCGTCGCATTCACCAGACGGTCAAAGTCCTCCGGCTCATAGTAATTGGACAGCCCGATGGATTTCAGTTTTCCATCCGCGACGGCCTGCTCCATTGCCTGGTATGCCTCCACATCGTTTTCCGGCTGTGAGTGGTGGAGGATCATAAGATCGATATAATCAAGTCCAAGCCTGTCAAGGGATGCATCAATCGCTGCTGCCCCGTCATCGTAATCATCTGTCCACATCTTGGTCGTCACAAAAATTTCTTCCCTGGTTACAAAGCCTTCATCAATCGCCTTTTGTATCCCACGCCCAACGCCGGCCTCATTCCCATAGATCCGGGCCGTGTCGATCAGACGGTACCCGTCACGGAGCGCCCAGTAGACAGAATTTTCCGCTTCTTCCTGTGAAAGCCTGAAACAGCCAATACCAAGGATTGGCATTTCATATCCGCTGTTCAAAAGGACTGTACCTTTTTCAAGGTCAAATACCCCAGCTTCCCCTGCCGGTCCTGATGTCTGTGGATCACTTTCCGCACCGCATCCGGGCATACTGAATATAAGAATAAGCGCCAGGAAGAAAATACTGATTTTTTTCATCATGAAATCCTCCTCTAAAATTATTTTTAATCAACTAAATTACTGCAATCTGCTTTTTGTATGTTTTCCTGACCATGAACGCCCCGATAAAAAACCGCAGTATTTCCATGATTGGGAACGCCAGCCACACTAAGACCGCACTGCCCGATAAAGATAACAGCCATGCGGAAAGCAGCAGGAATACCGCCTGTGACACCGCAATAATAAAACTGTCCGTCCCACGCCCCAACGCCTGTAGGAAACCGGTAAGTATCTGCGTTGTCGTTGTGAGAAGGAGCGACGCCGCAATGATCCTGAGCGCTGGAATCCCTATTTCAAGAACCGCCTCCGATGCATCAAACATGGCAAGCAGAAGCTGCGGCACTGCCAGAAAGACAAGGGTTCCAAAAAACGCAATGACCAGGTTTACCAGGATACTCTTTTTCAGGGTTTCCATAATCCGTTCTTTGTTTCCCGCCCCCAAGTTATAGGCAATGATGGATATGCCTGCCGTACTCATCCCGCCGGCCGGCATAATGACAAAACTCTGGAGCCGGATATAAATCACATAAATTCCGGGGGCTACTGCGGACAGTGACAGAAGGATATTGTTCATGCCAAATGCAAGGACGGAAATCAGGCACTGTGACAGCGCCACGGGAATCCCGACTTTAATGATCTCCGCAATCATGCTTCCATCCGGCAGGAAGCCTTTTGACTCGAAACGGACTTCTTTGTTGAAATGTAAATTCATCCAGAAACCCACCGCCGCCGCTACGGCCTGTGCAATCACAGTAGCATATGCCGCTCCTGCGATTCCCATGGCAGGAAGCCCAAACCATCCAAAGATCATGACAGGGTCAAGCACAATATTTACCACCGCCCCCACCAGCATGGAAACCATGGTGAGATTCGCCTTTCCGGTCGCCGACAAAAGCCTCTCCATCATGACCTGGTGCAGGGCTGCAAAGGCCAGCACACTGATGATCTCGCTGTATGAAATGCTCATCTCCAGCACTTCTGCAATATCCGTCTGCATACGGTAAAACGGCTCCATGGCAAACAGTCCTATAAATACAAAGGCAATGGATACAAGCCATATCAGCAGCATACCGTTTCCCGCCGCACGGTTTACCCCCTGTTTATCCCCTTCTCCAAGTTTTTTTGACAATACGGAATTAACGCCCACGCCAAGCCCGATCCCAATGCCGACAGCCAGATACTGGACCGGCATACAAAGGGAGATTGCCGTTAATGCAGAATCGCCAAGCCTTGCCACATACATACTGTCCACAAGCCCGTACAAAACCTGCACGAGCATGGAGATGATCAGCGGCAGCGACATCTTCCTTAAAAGTTTTCCTATGGGGAGCGTCCCCATTTCATTTTCCTGTACGGCATCGGGCTGGGCTTTTCTGCCCGATTCTGCGGATATTATTTTTTCAGCCATACAATAGACCTCCTTGACTTTTTTACTTATCTGTGATATTCTTATAATGTGCAACTCAAGTTGCTTATCTCTGTATGGTTTATTATATCCGTATCAGGAAGTAAAAACAATGGACACTTTTTCTGATAAAGTGAGTTATGCCACACTTCCCGTAAAAAGGTTGCACAAATCCCAAGGAGGTAATGAAAATGCTGATCAACGGCACAGAAGACTTAAGGGTACAGAAAACAATAGATGCCATCCAGAAAACTTTTGAAGATATGATCTGTGAAATGGATTATGAAAAAATCACGGTCAAAGAACTCTGCGAAAGGGCGCGGATCAATAAAAAAACCTTTTACCGGTATTATTCCGTCCTTGATGACCTGCTCGCCGAACTGCAGGGGGTAATGATAGAAGAATATCTGGAACGGATCAAAAACTACCGGATTCCGGAAGACCTTGATAAGATCAACCGCGAATTTTTTCTCTATTCCGCGGAAAAAGGGTCTGTCTATGAAAAGATTACCTGCAGCGGGAATTACGGATACATCCGGGGCAGGATGATCAGTAATGTAATGGATTCCACTTGGAAAAACTCCGCATGGCTCCATCTTCTGGAGCCGCCAAAACAAAATATCCTGCTGCATTTCATCCAGACCTCTACTGTGGAAATGTATAGCCAGTGGGTAGCGGATGGGAAAAAAATCCCCCTGGAAGAAATGATAAAAATATCAAACCAGCTTCTATGTGCCGGTGTAAACGGCTTCGTGGAATGCAATGCCCCAATCTGATAAACATTTTGATTTTGCCTTTGGGGGGCAAATTTTTAGAAACAGAGGGTTCAAATTTCTGTAGGGAGGGTTCATGCACAAACACTTCTCCTGCTTATGCTGCAACACCCGTAAAAAGAAAAAGGCATCTGGGAACCTTTACCGTCAACTTCCAGTTTGTTCTTTTGGGTTGCCGACCGTTTATAGCCATAATAAGCAATCGCCTGTTAGCTAAACTAAATCATATTTTTCTGCCTTACAATTAAATACCGGCTGAATGTATCTTGACAAGCAGACGCAAAAAAAATATAATACATACCAAACGAATGAAATGGAAGGTGGTAGATACATGGCGCGTAATAAATATCCAGAAATAACCGTTGAGAAGATATTAGAAGTGTCACAGCGGTTATTCATGGAAAAGGGGTACGACAATACAACTATTCAAGATATTGTAAATGAACTTGGCGGATTGACGAAAGGAGCAATTTATCATCATTTCAAATCAAAAGAGGAAATTATTGACGCATTAGGGGGAAAACTCTTTTTTGACAACAATCCATTTGTTACCGTACAAAATCAGAAGAACCTAAATGGTTTAGAAAAAATGCGTGAAGTCATTAAGTTAAACCACGCAGATAATGATAGGACTGAACTTGGAAAACAGAGTATTCCTCTTTTGAAAAATCCCCGCTTGTTGGCTGAACTGGCTGATACAAACAGGAAATTGATTGCCCCTCTTTGGTTGCAGCTTATTCAAGAGGGAATAGCGGACGGCTCTATCCAAACCGGATATGCAAAAGAACTATCTGAACTTTTGCCATTACTTACAAATTTTTGGTTAATTCCCTCTGTCTATCCTGCAACCCCGGAAGAACTGCTTTCAAAGTTTGCATTTATCAAATATTTGTTAGATAGTATGAACTTGCCGATTATTGATGATGAAATTTTCGGTATGGCACAGAATTACTTTGAACACTTAA
>CAMQTN010000124.1 GCA_947037115.1 uncultured Lachnospiraceae bacterium | reverse complement strand
CCCGCTGAGCGCTAGTCTCGTGGGCTCGGAGATGTGTATAAGAGACAGATAATAATTGGGTGTTCTTTCCCCAAATCTACTTACAGTTCCATTATCTCTCCATCTGGATTCATATGTTGAAAAGCTATAAGAAACAGGCAATCCCGCCTGCGGCCCGCCATCACTTGACTTACCGCTCGTTTTTGCACCTTCCTCTGCCACATAAATTAACTGCATGTTCCCCTGTGATGTCTGCCCGCTTGTAACCGGATAAACAAATCCCCCATGCTTACAAAACAAAATAGAAGTCATGGTAATTCCGACTTTATCCTGATTATCATCATCGGGAAATTTCAAAAATTCCTGCCCTATCTCATAATTATCCCATTCACTCTCCAAATTCATTAATAATTTACATGTTCCACCTTTATATTCGTCCCCGGAAAGGCCATAAAACAGCTGCTTTTCTCTCACATTATCCGGCAGCCTATCGCAATTTCCAAAAAAAGGGATGTTTTGTTTCTTCTCCACATCTGCCGTAGTCGCAAACTTGAGCCCATTAATTTCTGAAGTCGGATTCTCTGTCACGACAAGTCGTTTCAATATTTTGTCCGCATACTTTGAGATATCAACCTCTCTCTCAATACTTGTATCCTGCTCTATCGGGCATTTATACTTCTGTCCCTTGTATGTAATATCCTTTTTCGTACAGTTGGTACAAGTCAAAATCGCACCATTTACAAGATATTCCTTACTTTCTTCGTCTTTATAATTTGCGCGCAGAAAATTTTCCAACTCCATTTCCGGCATAGCATATCTCTTTGCCGTTTCGTCTAACAATTCCTCCTGTTTATCCTGCGCAAGTTTCCTATACTTAGCCGCCTCTACCTCGCTTTCTGACCTTCCCCGCTCTGAATCACCGTCTCCTACATAATACTTTGGCTTTTGATCCGGCATCTTTCCGTCCCTCGCTTCCCCTACTTCATCTTCATAAACGCCTCAAACATGTCCGTCACATCCAGCGGATTCTTTTTGCCACCTCCGGCTTTCTGCCCTCCCTGTGAAGCACCTTGTCCCTGTTGAGATGCACCTGATGTAAATGAAAATCCAAAATACTTCTCCATATCTTTCGTAAATTCCCCAAAATTCACCTGCCGCGCGGAAGCCCTGTTCTTATTCTCTGTCCTGTTTTGTCCTGTTTTTTGTCCAAATCCCGCTGCCTTCTCCTGTTTCAGATCATACGATTCCCGTTTTTCGGCATTACCCAATACCTCATATGCCTCTACAATCTCCTTAAATTTTGCCTCCGCCTCCGCATTACCCGGATTCAGATCCGGATGGTACTGCTTGGCTTTTTTGCGGTATGCCCGCTTGATCTGCTCTTCATCCGCGTCTCTGGGCACGCCCAATATCTTGTAATAGTCCATGAAAGGCTCCTTTTTTGAGAAGGCGTATCCAACATCCGTTGCATACGCCTTCCAATTCAATCCATTCTGTCAAACAACACGCAGCGCATTGTTATGCCATATAGCCGCCTTCTACCGATACGGTGCTGATCTTGTCCTTCTTCTGTCTGATCACAAGAGTAAAGGTGCCAATTCCTGCTTCATCGCCGTAATCTTCCTTATAATCAATCACAAAAGCATTGGGGAAACAGTATTTTCTCTCCATGATACCAGCGGCAACATACTCCACTGTCACCTTTCTGTAACTGTCGGCCCTCTCCGCCGGAACCACCGACCACAGCGCCATCTTTCTTGTGCTGTCAAAGGGATCTCCACCCACAGCAGTCAGAATCTTACCTTTGATTGTCATGGTAGCACCAAAGTCCTTTGTCCTTGCATTGGAATCCTGCGGGATATCGGTGGTCATTTTTACACTCTTTACACACTCTTTTGATATTTCAAATGCCTCTGTGCCCTCAACTTTTACTACAAATGCCATTGTTCTTTTCCTCCTCTCTACTCGCCTGCGTAACCGCCTTCAATTTTTACCTTGTCGTTCTCGTCCTTCTTCTGCTTAACATGCAGATAGAAGGTGCCCACACCTGTCTCGTCGTCCATCTCCTCCGAATACTCCATCACAAAGGCATTCGGCACTTCATATTTACGGACTACCTGGCCTGCGGAGATCACCTCCACTGCCGCCGTGCGGTAGCAGTCCGCTCTCTCAGACGGAACAACCGACCACTTGGACAGTTCCAACGTGCTGTCGCTGCCTTCTCCGCCAAGCTTGTAGAGCATCTTGCCCCATATCTTCATGGACACGCCAAAATCCGTTGCCCTTGCGTTGGAATCCACTGCGGACTCCGAACCGAAGATTACGTTCTTGATACTCTTCTCATCCAGAGCGATCTGCTCTGCACCTCCTGTTACATTCAACCTGAATCCCATTTTTAATTCCTCCTTTTTTTATGATTAAATTGCACGGTTGCTTGAGTTAAAACGATTGATCTCTATTTCAAGGTTCTTCACATTGCCGTTAAAGGTAATATTCAGAACGCAATATCCGTTGCTCTCGTCAATCTCATATTCCACATCGTCCCCTGCGCCCAGAATCGCATTGACGCATCCCTTCTTCTCCAGCCATTTGCTCTTCTGGCTGGAAGGGTTATTGGAGAAAAATTTCACGATGTTCTCCTGCTTATAGTCGCTTGTGGCGTGACGCAGAACCCTTTCAATATAGGTGGTTACCTGCGTCTTGTAGATAGGCTCGTACACCTTGCCGTCACTCATCAGGTTCCTTGCTTTATAAACCATGATATGGGAGATATTCTCTGCTTCCAGCATGGCGTTTTCCGAAGAAAATACAAACCCGAAACTGCGCCTGTTAATTTCATTTTTAATGGAGTTGGTAAAGCCTGTGATCTCCTTTGCCATCACCGTATGTACGCGAAGCGGATGATCGCCCGCCTCAATATCGAACCTGACGCCAGGGAGCTCCTCGTCCACGTTTCTCTTAAATTTCTCTTTCAGATAATCCGGGCACTGATAGGCTGCCACGAGTCCCGCCGCTATATAGGCGGCCCCAACATAAACGCCGTCGATCCACAGCTTCATGATGTCCTCTTTCTCTTTTGACAGCTCCGCCATGTTTTCCTCATTGACCGTCATGCGTTTATCCAGAATCACGCCGGACTTTTCCTTGGGAATGATCGTAAAGTTGGGAATGCAGGGAATCGCAAACTCACTGAACGCCTTCCCCGTCAGCGAACTACAGCGTTCCTCAAACTTCTCAATACCCTCCGTCGCCATATAGTTAAAGGTTGTCTTATCACCTGTTTCATAACTGAAAAAGCATTGAACAGCATAGTCTTTCAGCACATCCAGCAATCGGACCAGCGCCTCAACACTGTTGACTCCTGTCTTTTCCACTTTCTCATTTCCCTGAAAACGCTGTCTGGTTAATTTAATGTTAGAATTCTGATCCAGGGAAACGGACGGAACAATTCCATACCAAATGGTATTGTCAAAATCATTCTTGGCATTGACCGTATTTAAGAACGCGATCAGTCTCGGCAGGTTATTACTCTTCACCAGCATGTCATTGGAGACATTGGTCACAAACATGGACGGCCGCATACCTTTTAAGTTCGACGGATACTGCTCGAAGAAGGCCCATACCCCTAATATCTTTTCTATCAGCGGTTTTACCACCTTGATAAAATCGTCTTTGGCCGTCTTATAAAATTCCAAATAGGAATTGTAGTTACTGACTTCCTGCTTTACATCAATATTACTTACCATTGTGGAAGCGAGCGGACAATATGTTCTGGTAACGAGCGCTTTCACGTAATCGCTGCTGTCCTCGTTAAGGGCCTCATAGTCGTCTTCCAGCGCCGCTATCAAACCGGTATTGACATTGTCGTCCACAACCATCAACTCCGCCTTCTCGGTCTTCGGCACTTCCAGAACCTTGAGTTCTCCTTTTTCATCCATACTCAAAACGCCGAGAGCAAGCGGGGTATTATCCTTCTTTTCCTCCGCCTCTCCCAGAAGGAGTCTCGTCTTGATATCTTCAATGGCAAGAGGCAGCATCGCCAGTACGTTATTATAATTCACACTCGCCTCTTCAAACATAACGTTCAGTTTGTCCGCAATATCCAGCTTGTGCGGATCGCCGTCCTCCAATTCCGCATAGTTCTTATATGTATACTGAAGTTCCTTTCGGTTCTGCTTGATATCTTCCATAACCTTTTTGGGTGATATCATATCTGTCAGCTTATCAAACTGAAAATCTACATTGATGATGCTTTGCGACCGTTTTGCTTCCACGAGAGACATTAACATCTTAAGGAAATCGTTCTGTCTGTTCAGATAAATCGGCGTAATCATATCCTCCGGAATGGTTTCCGGTTTTTTCAGGGTATACATGATTTTCTGATTGTTGGCATTAAAAAAGGAATAGACAACCGGTTCGAATTTTTCAATAAATTCATCAAAGTTCCTTACCAAGAGCGCCTCGTTCATCTCCTTGATCTTCTCGTCACTTAAGCTGTCGATCCCTCTGACGTCTCCTACAAGCGTCAGAAGATCAGGCTTCTCAGGATTGATTTCTTCAAACAGTAGTGTCCTGTTTGTCTGTTTGATAATGCTCATTCTCTACCTCCCTATCTTTCGTTTGGTTTTAGGTCTCTATAGTGAACTTCTATTTCTGTATCCTCCTGATCAAAAATAAAAGTTACTTTTTCTCCATAATACAAATGATATGCATGCCCTTTCATCAGAAACTCCCGCCCCATCAAAACGGACGCTTTGCTGTTGTTCTTTATAACCAGACTCCTGTCGTCCCCCGGTCTTATGATGATCCGTTCCGCTCCTCTTAAATTAAGCGGCAGGTTACAGGTATCCAGAAGCCATTCCAGCGTGAGTATCTCACGGTTACATCTTGCAAACAGGTTAATGCTTTCCGGCGGATAATCAACCTCATCCTTACTGCGTATTACATAAATCTGCAATTTCCCGTTAAATCCATTTTTTCGATTCAGCGTCTCCCTCGGCAGCATCCTGCTCTCTTCAATGAATTTTCTGTTACCGGCAGTGCGTTTTCTCTGTCTGTATGCCAGATACACTATGATAAGCAGCGCCAATACGAAAATACCAATAACAGACCAGAAGAACCAGTCAATTCCGGGTGGCTCTTCCTCCACAATCGGCACTGTGATTTCCACCGTTTCCTCCGCATCGCCGTAATAATTGCCATACAGACCATCGAATGCGATCCGCAGATTTGCCGTCGCATCATTGACATACCGCTTGGATACCCGCAAGGAGTCGTTCACGATCCGACAGGTTTGCTGCTCTCCATCCAGATACATCTGCACGCCTCCGTCTTTCAGATGCCCCTCCAGCATATCCTGACCATTTAGGTTCATTACTTTCAGGCAAAGCTCCGCTGTCTGAGTTTCCTGAGTATAGCTATACTCTGCAGACAGGTCAAAGTCATACTCAGCCGTCAAATAGGCGCTGACGTCCATCGGGACATCCGCATTCATCTGTATTTTCACTTCATCCGCAGACGGATTTAACAGCTCTATGACCGTATAGTTTCTTCCTTTTGACAGGTTAATTCTGTCTGCCTCACAGCTTAAGGTCATATTTTCATTCTGCTGGCTTCCCAAAAGGACAATCCTGGCCTTACTCATCAGACAATCCGGAAGCTTAACTGACAGTTCACCGCTTAATCCATTGATCTGTCCGATATGAGAAGCTTTCAGCTGCCATTGTTCGAAAAGCAGCTCCTGCGCAAAATCCCCCAGCTCCTCTCCGTCAGCCAGCTCATAAAGCTGTCCGCCGGTTGACCCGGCGGCCGCATATACAGTATGACCCTCCTCGATCTGCGGCCCTAATGCCACCACATCTACCGCAATACCATCACTCCCGGCATCCCCGACAGCCTGTGAAAACAGATCCACCGATTCCTGTGTTTCTTCCTCCGTTTTCATCATAATCTCGCCGTCTGAGACCAGAATGATCCTTTTAGCTGACGCAGCATCGTCAAACAACTCTACTGCTGCCGCCATTCCGGCACCCGCATTTCCGTAGCTTGTGTACTCCGTTTCCTTTAGCGCTCTCTCTATCATGGCGTGACTGCTTCCCAAAGGCTGACTGACGCAGACCTCATCGCGGTATGCTACCACACCAACCCTGTAATCCCTTGGTAAAACCGCAGACAGCGTTTGCGCAAAATCAAAGGCAGCGTACCCAGTGTCCACATCTTCCATAGACTTACTACAGTCTAAGACCACAACAATTTCCTTTATTGGAACCGAATCTGCTTCCTCTGCATCTGACAGGAATCCCAACGACAGATAAAGAGAAAAGAAAGACAAGATAAAAACAGACATTTTTGCCAGCTTTCTCATTCCCTTCTGCAATACGCAGGGAATCTGCAGCGCAAGTGTCAAAAGCAGTCCGACGGCCATGCATCCTGCCAGTCTCTCATTCCCACACAGTTTACCTGTCACGGCAATAACGCATACCACCAACGCAAGTATTCCTACCGCATTTTTATATCTTTTTTTCTCTTCTACATTCAATCTTTTATTCTCCGAATCCACAGGGCTGAATAAGAAAAGCAAAACAGCTCCTGCAAACATACTGATGCATAACTGTGGCCTAAAGGCAATATTTGCCGCAATAAAAATACACAGCGTCAATAGCCCAACAGAGCAGATCAGGCATGTCCACGCATGTTTCGTATGATATCCGCCACTGAATTTTCTGAGCGCCATAAAAGGAAGAATCATGAGCGTTGCCGTACCGAGCTCTCCCATGATTCCTCCCACCAATATGGCCGGGAAAAGAGGCGCAATGGCCATAAGAGAACATACCACTGCATATTCATACAGCTCTCTGTCCTCTTCTCCCACCGCCTCATGGATAATCAGCCAATCTGTAATTTTATTCGCCAACCATCCCATCCTGTTTCCTACTTTCTTTTAAACTTTTCCAGTGCCTTCGGCGCCTTGGGCTGATACAGTGTATAACATGTTGCTGAATTAGCGTCTGCGCGCAATGAAACGTTTAATACTTTTACCGCCCTTTCGGCAACTGCTTTGGAAATCTTCTTTTTGTCCATAACATCATCCTCCTTGTATAGACATATTTGTGTGAGTCTTATCATAGCGTAAACCGTCAAATTTTTCGATATTGTACGCGCAAACGGGCACTAATTTTGCGCAAGCGGGCAATTCATACAACATTTTGTGTAAAATCTGTTTATACGCTTGCCATTCTGAAGAATAACGGGAAAGATTGCTTTTTTTGCCATTTTTTTGTAAAATAAACTTGTAATTTGGAAAATAAGAGAAAGGGTAATCAGAAATGCGCATCCTGATCTGCGATGATAATCACTTAGTCGTAGAAGAAATCAACCAATATCTGGAAGAATATTTTTCCCAAAAGGACAATATCACGCCGGAACTTGTCTCTTTTTCGGACGGTGATTCCCTGCTGGCGGATAAAGGCCAAAAGGATATGGCTTTTTTGGATATTGAAATGCCCGGTTTAAATGGAATTCTCGTAAGCCATGAATTAAAGAAGGCACACCCTGATATCTTCATCTTCATCATAACCTCTTATGATCAATATCTGGATGACGCCATGGATGCTCATGCATTCCGCTATCTCACTAAGCCATTAGATAAAGACCGCTTGTTTGCCGGCATGAACCGTGCCATGCACATTTATTGCGATCTAATCTCTCCCGTAATCCTTCGTGTCGGGAAAGCGACCATGAAAATATCCGAATCAGACATCATCTATATAGAGGTACAGGGCAAAACCACGCTCGTCCATACCATTTCCGACACCTATCCTACCAATAAGACTATCCGCCTCTGGATGGACACTTTAAATGCCTGCTCTTTCTTTCAAACAAGCAAGAGCTACATTGTCAATATGAAACATGTGGCATCGTTTGACCATCAACTGATATCATTCAGTTCCTGTCAAGACCATGCCTATCTGTCCAAAAGAAAATACTATGCGTTCAAGAGGACCTATTTATTTTATTTGGGACACAGATACTAAATAAGACAAGGGGGATTTTACATGGAGATTTTATTATGCTACGCTATCATATATTTAGTTGAGGCACTTATCCTCTGGTTATACTGCAATGATTTATTCACGGCAAGGTATTCCCTCCGCCGAACAGCCATAACTCTTTCCATTTTATACAGCCTGATGTTTTTCCTGTCCCTTTTTAATTTGAATTGGATAAATGGGGCTGCCTTTCTGATTGTCAACTTCATTTTTATTTACTTTTTTTATGATAGCAGTTGGTCTACCGCTCTCTTTCATGCCGGAATAACAACAATTGCCATGAGTCTTGGAGAGTTGCTTTTGTTCTCTCTTTTTCCTGATTTTGCCAGACATTTTTACGAAACGCAACTTGATCCCGTTCTCCTCATCATTTGTTCCTTCTCCAGTAAACTAATCTATTTTTTTATTATTTATATACTGTCTCATCTGCCTATTACTCATACAAATAAGAAAATAACGGTAAGCCGCGGTACTCTTGTGCTTGTACCAATTCCCCTCGTCTCCTTTTTTATTATAATCACGCTCTTTACCATCTATCATACTACAGATATTTCTGATTTTTTAAACAAAATGATCGCCATTTGCTGTGTCCTCCTACTTTTGCTCAACCTTCTTATCTGGTTCTTTTTCAGCTATACCCAGAGGCGAAATCAGGATTTTATAGAATTGCAGCTCAACCTTCAAAGAGAAAATGACTCCGCAGAATACTATAAAATGTTAAGCACCCAAAATGAAGCCAGAAATATACTGATACATAATATAAAAGGCCATCTTCATACCATCGCTGCCCTTGCCGAGCAGAACCAACAGTCAGAAATCATCGATTATATTAGCACTCTTACAACCTGTCTCTTATACACATCTGACGCTGCCGACGAAGCTAGAAGTGTA
>CAMQTN010000123.1 GCA_947037115.1 uncultured Lachnospiraceae bacterium | reverse complement strand
TTCCAACAGATTTTCTATGTACTTCAACCGCACGCTCATAAGCGAATCCGCCTTTCCCCCGATCAACTCTTTCATCTGAGAAATTCGTTCCATTTTGCACTGATTCATTTGCCGTCCCTTCCGCCAAAACCTTATTCCAGCTTTTTTAATAACGTCTCATCCAATATATGCCTGACTGATTCAATATCGATAGAATACTCAAGATAATCACAATACTTTGGATCAGCGAGTACGATTATAAAATGCTCTCCATCCGTATACCATGAATGTCGCTCCTGCAAATCTGCTTCTAATCCATCTTCATATATAGCTATAACTGTACTGGCTTCAACTTCTAGTATACTCCCGTCCCACATCGTAATGTTTTTAAATTTATCCGCCAACAGCATATCTCCCAATTTTGAAACATCAGCAATGTCTTTTAAAGCGATTACCTTTTCCTCCTCCATATCAATCGTAGTTGCCACTGCCTTCCCACGCAGCTTTGCATCCTTCGGCATAAAATAACCTCGCCGGCCTTTGTAAAGAATACTGATCATCCGATCATTCAAAAATTTAACCTCATAATCCAAATCCAAAGAATATAAACTATCATCCCCCTCTTTATTTGTTTCCCCGATCCATTTCTTTGCATCCTCCTCAATCAGGGCGTTAATTCTCTCCTCCTTTGCCGCATCCGCAAAGCCGGTAAGCTGGGGATAGTAAATGTTAATGTCATTTCTTTCTTCGTTGCAGTGGTAAGCCTTTCTTATAATTTCAAAATCCACACTCCACCCGGCTTCTTTATTCTCCTCATCCAACATCACTGTTGCGGCTTTCTCCTCTGTCTGTACGGTTTCCGTCTCCTCAATCACACTCGTTTCGACTGTCTGCGCAGTTTTCTCCCCATCCATCACTCTTTCTCGGACTGTCCGCACTACCACCTCCATTTCTACAGCTTGTTCCGATCCGAGTGCCGCCCTGTCTGCAATATCCGCCGCCCTGTGATCTTCCTGTGCTTTCCCACAGGCGGTACATATGCTAACCAGAAGGATAGTCACCACTATTCGTTTCCATTTTCTTCTAAACCTTTTTTTCATACCGCGCTTTCTCCTATCACTCATCCATATCATTTTCATTGCCCACATGTAGCTGACCACTATAATAAACGTACGCTTTTTTTCTCTCTTTTATTTTATCCCCTCTATCGCCGTTTACTATCCCGGTTATATCTTCAACTGAGGCGTTTTCATCACACTTTTTATTGAGATCAAATATATCACTATTTTTTGCTGTATTCGGTTTATAGACACTCCAAAAATATGCACCCGCTTCCCAAAAATAATTCTGCGCCACATATAACGCCCCGTCCTCTGCAATCTTTGGGTCATTTTTATAAGAGCCAAAAGCCTCATAAGCTGCTCTTCCTGTCATTTGTATGACGCCTGCACCTCTGTATTTCGCTCCATCTCCTTCCTGCGTATTTCCTAGCTCTTCTGCTCTAACTGTTTCATATTCTCTAAAATATTCAAAAATATTATCTCCACTATATTGTTCAACCGGCAACAGACCGCCTTGTGATTCCACATGACCCTGTGCCAAAAAATGAGCAATTCTATTCGGCGTATTAATTCCATAAATATTCAGTACTCGGTTAAGTTCATCTACATCTGCCTGCGAAATCTCTCTTCCTTTGTTCGCATCTCTGTACTCCGGCAATGAGGTTTCTATATTATAATCTATTATTTCCTTAAATTGCCATGCCCCTAAAAGTTCTTTTAACTCTGCCACATTTTCAATGTTCTTCAACATCTCCAGTGTCACATACTCCTTTACCCTGATGATTTCCTCTGTTTCATAGGTTTTGACCATCTGACCTGCATCCTCAAAAAAGAGGATGCCATCCCCATGGAGACATATCATATAGGAGGTTTCCACATTGAGCGCCCCTTCCTCATCATTCAGTTTCACTCCCTCGTATGTTTCCTGCCATCTTCCGGACTCGATACAGCCCTCTGCTACCGTACACCGTTTATCTGCTGCATTTTTACACCCTTTATATGCCCTTTCCCGCTTGATATCATATTCCCCTAATTGTTCGATATCAGCTATTTTTATCGTTTCTCCATAGAGCGTTTTCGTTATATGTACGGTTTCTTTCTGATCTATTGCTGACGTACATTTTACAAGCGCATTACATGTGCACGGCTGTCCATTGTTTCCTTTACATTTTACTGCATTAATAATCGCGTCTTTAGCGCAGGTTTCTATTGTAGTTAAAGCCTGTTTATTCATTTCCAACAATTCATTGATAACATATTCCGCTTTCTCCCTGCTCATGTTCAATCACCTTCCCATCTGCACAATGTTAAACTTATTCTAACTTTTTTAAAAACATCTCGTCGATGATATATCCTCAAAGCTCCTAATCCAAAATAATCATCCTGCCCGCTCTGCCTGTCTTCTCCCCGTCCTTAACGTTTCGTCCGCTACGGACGGCCTGTAGCGTGTGTTCCAGTTCCGCAAACATTTCCGCATTTGTCCACCCGCCACTACCGGCACTCCTGCCGCCTCTCCTTGCCAGATAATCCACGAGGATATCTCTGTTCACAGCTTCCCTGCCCTGTAACGCCAGATAAGCAAACTGGATATCCAAAGGCTCCGCCGCCTCACAGGCCAGTATCTTCCCTGCATAGTCGTCTGTGATCTCCCTTGACAGAGTCACTCCTCTCCGGCTGCTCCACATGGCGTCCGCCAGATTGACCGTGTCAAACTCCGTCTGAATATCATAAAAATCTTTATACTCTGTCCGAAGCACGGAACCGTCCCGTAGCTTAAATCTGCAAAGTTCTATTTCCTGATCGTTCTCCACCGGTTTCTCTTCCAACCGTATCTGCGCCGGATATTTGATACAATCCGGCTGTTCCTGCCTGTCCATCGCAACGAACTTCAGGTATTGCATTTCGTTCGTTGCGCGGTAGGGCAGTTTCTGCTGCGCAATCAGATAAATAAAGTCGTGACACTTTATCATCCCTGCGCTGATGCATAGTTCATTCCCCTCTACACTGAACATGCAGCCAAATATTACACCGTCCGTATACTCCTGATACTGTAGTTCCAGAGCGGTGTAGGAATAGTCCCGCAGTGCCCATAGGGACTCTTTTTTCAAGATTCTTCCACGCTCAAAGGTGGGGTAAATATATTCCATGCCGATGTATTCCTTCCTTTATTTGTTCCTTTCCGTATCCGCCATATATTCTTCAAAAGATTCTTTTTTAATCCACATAAAAGAGCGGTTTTCCGGAAGCCTGTCCCAATCAATATATGCTGTCCTTCCCGTCTCCACTTCCCTGATGTAAATTCCCAATGGTGGTATTCTTTTTTCCTCTTCCAAATCCATACCAACCACATTGTCATAATCAATCCCTGAATATGCCAGATATTTCCCGTCCGGACTAAAACAAGGTGAATACAAATATTCCCCCAGATAGGTTACTTCGCCCGCAGGATAAGCAATCTGAAAGAAAGAAGAAGGCCCTGCCTGAACAATCAGCCACCCTTCCTGTTCATTACCCTCAAACTGTTCTATAAATACGCCTAGTACAGAATCTTCTTCATATCCTTTGCTTTCCCGTATCTTCCTTGCATCTTCCTTTATTCCCGCTAAATCATAACTCCATTGTTCTGTTCCATCCTTTATTGTTCCTATGGTGAGCAGACTATCTTCAACATTTGTCCTTGCGTACAGTTCCCCTTCCGCATTTATTTTTCTATATCCTATTTTCCTTTTCAAATCTAATAACTTCTTATATTGTTCCTCCTCCATTTCCTGATAATTATCTTTATTTTTCACAAGCACAATTGGATTGACTCCTTCACTGGTCTCACATACCTTCTCCTTTACCTTTTCTTTTTCATGAAACAGCATCTGCATATTAATTGTTTGATGCTCGCTCCATTTTTGAGTTACGATCCACTTACAATCCGGCGAAACATAGAAAATTTCGGTTTTCTCGCCTTCATCTCCATCTTGTTCTCCGTTACCTTCTTCCTCCTCTTTTAGTGGGAGTCGTTCCTTAAACTCCTGATATAATGCCTTTGCCTCCTCGACCGTTTGCGTCTGACTGTCTATTAAAACAGAAACAAACTCCACCGACCCAACATCTGTACTCATCTCTGTATGACAAAACAGATAATAATCCATCTCCCCAAGATCCTTCGTACTCCAATTCTCGACCGCTGACACGTAATCTCTCTTTGACGTTTCTATTTTTTCTTCCATCTTGTCACCCCTCCCTAAAGTGCTATATACTATAATAGACATAAATAGAACTGCCAAAATAATTTGCCTTTTCATCACTCTTCACTCCTTTGGGCATTAAATTTCAAATACTTGCCTTCATCATCATAATACTGCCTGTCGATTACCATATAACCTTTAAATTCTTCTTCCTTATATGTATCATAATCCAATTTCTCTTTGGCTATTCTATAATCTTTAGCTTCGTATTCATCCCAAATTCCACATAATTCTTTTGCTTTTACGCCATTTATGAATCCAACGTCCACCCCGAATCTTAAATAATCTTTCAAAGGAATCGTAATACAGCCCTGAGAAAAAGAATTATCTCCCGGTTCATCCTTACTCAATTTTCCGGCCATATGAAAGTGAATAAAATCCGCAGTGTCATCATGATCTATTGAATTATACGCTGAAATATCATCATTATTATTCAGCCACAAAGCAGCATACCCCTTATGACTTCCACTTTTAACCTCATAAATTCCTTCACATATAGTTGCATACGATTTCATATCATCCGGCAAAGTGGACGCTTTCATTAGCGCATACGTCGGCTTTCCATCCTTGGTAACAATCACAATCGCTCCAAACTGCCCATTGGGATGATATTTATTCGTCCCATTCCAATTACTCTCATCCTCATCTCCACTCATCTGAATCGGTGTTGCCAACCCTTCAAAAACAAAGATTGCCGTGCCGGTGCGCAATTCCGGATATTTTGCCATATAGTCCTTTATCTCATACAATGCCATATACTGTTTTCCTGTCAACTTATATTCTGACAGGAAGTTTGAAAGTCCCTTCAAAAGCATTATCTGTCCACTTGTTCTTGGATAAATAAAGCCGCCGTGTTTGCAAAACAAAATTGAGGTCATTGTAATGCCCTTTTTCTGTTGCTCTGCACCTCTGCTCCGGATTTCTGACATCAGCATATCTCCTGATTGAGAATCTGCTTCCTGATCCATAAAATCTTCATACGGTACAGATTCAGATCTCCTTAATGATATTGGATCACAAAAAGGTACTGGCACCGATAGAGAAAGGATTTCTTTAAAATCATAATTTTCCCACTCTTCCTCCAAATCCATCAAATACTTACACACACCATGACTTTGACAATCCACTTTATTTTCCCTGATGGTTGTTTCTTGTGCCGGCAATACAGGCTCTTTACAGTTGCAAGGAAAGGGCATGATATTCCAATCCCGTTTCGTATCCGCCACAGTTGCATAGCGGAGATCATTCACTGACATCGGATTTTCCGGCACTCTTAAATACTCTATCGGCTTTCCCTTTCTTCGCTTTCCCATCCGCCTGTTCATGCATTAAAATGGACTGCTGTTTTTCTTTTTCTTTCTCCCACCGTTCCTGATCACTCATCTTCCCTACTTCCTCCCGTCAAAATAGCTCTTCACCCATCCCTCATGCTCAAAGGGATAAAACTGCTCCTGACCGAGATAGAGCGCTTCCTCATTTCTGTACACGGGAACGATCACATAGCCCCATTCCCTGCAGCGCTTCCATGCGAAGAAACGGATCTCCCGGTTGACAATGCTGTCCGTCTCCTTCTGTAAGATGTTGTCACCATATTCTGCTTTGATTTCCTCATAAGTCACCTTTTTAAAGCGTTCCGGCTGACAGTCGAAGTAAAAATGATACCGCACCTTTCCCTCCGTGTCCTTAAGAAACAGCTGCAAAGTCACATCTTCCAGATTTCGGGAAACATATTTTGTCTCCTCCTCCCGCAGGAAGCCGTTAACAAGCTCCACCTCTCTGCCGTTATGGGTCAGGGCGCTCACCGTATAAGGCAGGACCGGCTTGTCCGAATACAGCTCTATATCCGCATATCCCAGCCGTTTATCCCGTATGTATTTCAAAGCCCCATCCACACAGCTCATTTTTAGGTCAATATCCCCTTCTGCTGTGCGGTTCCTGCGCTTAAACTGTATCATCCGTCCCGGCAGGTACTCTTTTAGGGCGTCCCGGAACAGATCGATCTTACAGGACTGCCCTGTCAGCTTCAGGAAAGAGAACTCCCCTAACTTGTCTGTCAGATACATTGGCTCCAGAAATTTATATACAATGCCGTAAATATCACCTTTTAACAGCATTTCTACCTCATAGAGATTCAAAATGATTTCAGGGAACTCCTTACATACCTGAAACCCCCGCTTCGTCTTTACAGACAGCTTCCACTTATCCGCCCTGACCCATGAAATATCAGACCGTTTCTTTTCCTCCGAGGATACGCCCACGCGCAGGACACCCGCCTGTTCATAGAAATGCTTCTTCACCTGCTCCGCCAGAAAAAAGAGATGGTAGAAATTATTCTTTACTTTAAAATAGTCCTCCCTGCTCTGTCGTTCATACTCCTTGAATCGTGTGGGTATCCAATTCTCCGCCGCCTCATAGGACTCCTCCAGTGCCTGATAGAGCTTTTCCGTCCCGTTCTCATCCACAAACCGGTAGACGTCGATATCCAGACCACTCAGAATCGTCTCAGCATTATGTGGCAGAACACACCCAAGTTTTTCCGCCATCAGAACTTTCATATACTGCATAATCCGGTAAGTCAGGTTATTACCGCCAAAATCCGTATCCCCGTTCTCATAGGAAGTGTCAATCTGAATATGATAGGCAACCCGGTCATCGTTCACACAAAACTTGCAGGCACACAGATCCGTAGTACCGCCCCCGCAGTCCACGATCAGAGCCTGATACTCCGTGTCCGGTTTTGCGCTTCCTGCCTCCAGCATACCGGAAATCGTATTATAAAGTACCGATACCCCTTCATCCAGCATATCCTCCTGCAAGGTATAATCAGGCAGGATCTCATGAAACAGCTTTTGGAAAAGAAATTTCTGCTTCACCGGGCAGGATATGTGGAGCTGGGTAATCTGACACTTAAATCTGTTTTCTGCTTCCTGAATGATATAGAAAAAGTACGCCTGAAGAATTTCCTTTCGGGTAAGAAAGGTTCTGCGTCCCTGTCTGTCCGTGATCTCCTCTTCCTTCTCGTAGTCGCTGATCCAGCGTTTCATGTCATAAAAAATGCTGAATCCCTCGTCTACATAGCATTCATTGGATAAATCCACTGCTCTCTGTCCGAACACCAGCTCTGGCTTCCCTTCTCTGACAGACAGGACCCCTGCCACGGAAGGCATCAGCCTCCGGCCATCCTCAAAAACGGTGTACTGTATGGCATTCCTGCCAAACTCCGCCGCAAACGGCACTCCTTTTGCACTCTCGAAATATTGCGAATCCAAATAGATTCCTGCTGTCGTGTTGGTAGAGCCGAAATCAATGACCAGAGGCATCCTTGGCTCAATCGGTTTGCGCACCTCCACATCCATAAGCGGAATGCGGTATGCCGTCAGATTCTCCGGTGTTTCATCGCATGTCCCATAGTAAACGGAAAAAATCTTATCCGAATCCTGCTGTGTAAAACAGTAAAGGTCATAATCTTTTAAGTCGGCCTCCCTGCAGGATATCTCCCTGCTCTTCATCACATACAGATGCTCTTTATCCTCCCTGCACTTGTGAAGATAAAAAATGCCGCAGACTTCTTTACCGCCGCTCACAAGAAGCGCATTCGTGTCCTCCAGCGCTTCCCTGTACGGAATATGTATTCCATCATTCTCATCTACCGGCCGCCCGTCGTATACAATTATCTTGGAAGGGATATGCAGCGTCTTGTCCTGTATCGTCCCTATTTTTCCCTTGCCAAGCATCTGTTCCAGCGCTTTCTTTCCTTTTGCATCATCCTGACGGATCAGAAGCTGTTCCCTTGTCCCCCGGTAACGCATGATGACATGCACCAGCTCCTCCTTATCCAGAGGGTTCAGGACTCCCGGAATAATCTTCTCCTGTCTGCATATCTCCCGAAGCTGGTGCGTGGTCATTAGTTCCAACTCAGTCTGCCTGTATAACCTCTTCTTCTCCTGTCCCTTAATTCCATTTCTGTCAAGTATGTATCCGCCCATTATATTCTCCCACTCAAAAAATAATTACCTCATCCACCAGCATCGTCTCATCCACGTCTATGATCCCGAAATGATGCCTATAGAACCAGTGCACCGTCTCCTGCATCGGCAGAAACATCTCCCGCAGAAACACCGTGCGCTCCCGTTCCGTTTCGGATTCCCCCACTCCAAGGTAAACCAGCAGTTCATAGGCAATCTCATTATTTTCATAAATAAAAACCTGCGGATACAACCACAGCATCACTTTCCGAAAGGTTTCCAAATAATTCCCCGTCTTTAAAAGCTGTAAGTAAGCTCTGGCTATGCTCTTCTTTTCCGCTTTTATGAACAAAGAAAACCTTTCCCGTGCCTGCTCTCCGTATCTGCCCTCTTCGATATCCTGTATGATGAGACTGTAATAGAAATCCTCTTTTGCCAACCCTTCCCTTAAATCCAACCGTACGATCTGATGCATACAGACGTCGAAGAACACCTCTCTTAACTGCTCATAGCCTTCTATGTTCCGGTCAAACAGCTTTCCGAACACATCCCCCAGACGGTACAGGGGATTGACCTCCACCCGTTCCTCCTCAGGACTGTCCTGATTCAAGTCCACAACGGACACTTCTATGTAGGGGCTGGGGGTTGACGCCTCCACAAAGCGGAGGCTGTTCCTGTCCATTCCGTGTTTTTCTGCCTGTAGTACCGCTTCTCATGCGTAGTTCATTTGTTTTTGATTCCCCTATATCCCAGATTCTTATTAGTTTATATTTCCTGCTACTAGA
>CAMQTN010000122.1 GCA_947037115.1 uncultured Lachnospiraceae bacterium | reverse complement strand
TTTTATGGTTTTATCAAAAGGTATTTACCTTGTTTCTTTTAGATTCCACAATACATTTTCTATCACCAGCTATGCTAATAATCTAAATTGGAACATTAAGTTCTTTTACCCACTTTTCAAGTGTACCTCTGCCCACATTCGCAGGAAATCTCTTTGCAGGACGCCACTCTGTTTCTGATGAGCAGGAACCATGAAGCCATCGGTCAGTTTCCCCCACACCGCTCATTCCAGAAGTGGCGAACGGAATAACCGTTTTCCCCGAAAAATCATAACTTTCCAAAAAAGTATTGATAATTGTAGGCGCTATATACCACCAAATAGGAAAACCGACAAATACCGTTTCATACTGTTCCATCTGTGCCACTCCACCGGAAATTGCCGGACGTGAACTTTTATTTTCCATTTCAACCGTACTTTGTGCTTTAGGATCATGCCAATTCAAATCAGCGTCCGTATACGGAACTTCCGGCTGAATTTCATAAAGGTCAGCATCTGCAATCGACGCAAGTGCCTTTGCCAAATTTTTCGTAATGCCACTACAGGAAAAATATGCTACTAATGTTTTCTTCATTTTCAACCTACCTCCTATTAAAAATGATACTTTCTCAACCAGCCTTCCGCCTGCTTCAAAAGCGGTGTTCCGTCTGTCCCGTCAGGAAGCAGAACTGTTTCCTCCGGAAACGATTCATCATAGTCAATGTCCACATGAACATTTTCAGCCAGTGCATTTTTGGGATAGTTGATGTCATCCGTAAACGCCGGATTCGGCTGAACCTGACAGATACTATATGTTTCCAAAATTGCCGTGGCAGACAGCCCATGATAAGTAAGTCCTCTGTATTTTTCTATCACATCTGTTGGTATTGGGGCAGAATCCCTGTAAATTTTAACCGCTTTCCCAAGCGCATCTCTCTCCTTATCAGAAAGAGGGGAAATACCGTCTATCGTTTTGATATTGTCCTGAACCTGCCCGATTGTAGACATCCCGGATAAAATTGTGATAATTCCATCCAAAGAAGCTAAAAAACGAAATGCCCATGATACAACAGACTGCTCCGGCGATTCTGCTTTCAAGATACGTTCTGCCTCCTGTGGCAGACTGGCAAGCCCGCCTCCCTTGACTGGCTCCATTACAATCACCTGTTTCCCATGTTTTCTTGCAATTTCATAACAGGACTTTGCCTGCACCATTTCAGAATCCCAATCAATATAATTGATAGCAAGCTGTACAAAATCCAGTTCCGGGTGTTCCGTAAGCACACGTTCCAAAAGAGCAGGACTGCTGTGAAATGAGATACCAATATTTTTTGCCCTTCCTGTTTCTTTCCATTTCTTCATATGCTCAAAAAGATGTGCTTTCTGAAGAATACCGCCCTTGCCGTCAAGCCCATCATAAAATACTGTCTGTACATTGTGAATCATATAATAATTTACATAATCCACATCCAGCTTTTGAAGCTGTTCCTTAAAAATTGGCTCTATCTGTGCCTCTTCTTGCAGAATAAACGGCGGGAATTTTGTGGCAAGTTGAATTTTTTCCCGTGGATACCGCTCCACAACTGCCTTTTTCACTGCTTCCTCACTCATGCCATTATGATACACATAGCTGGTATCAAAGTAATTAAATCCCGCCTCCATAAAAGCATCCACCATAGGATTCAGTTTCTCAAAATCAATTTCTGATGCATTGCCGTTTATTACTGGCAGCCGCATCATCCCAAAACCAAGTAAACTTTTAGCCAACTCCATATACCTCCTTCTAAAATTCAAACTGTGCCGCAACAAAAGAAGAACGATCAAAATATTCTGTTCCGAGTTTATCCACATGCTCCATGTGGTATGGGTGCGTCATATAAACATCGAAATCAGCTTTTGTCTGAAAATCAACCGTCATTACAATCTGGTTATCCTTTCCTGCCCAGCCTGTTGAAAAGCCAACCTGTTGTGCGGCAACGCCGGGAATTTTTTCTTTCATTGCCTGCATGTCAGCCAGCACTTTCTGTTTGTTTTCTTCGCTGACGCCATCTTTAAAAGTTCCAAGAAAAATATGTCGAATCATAGTCTTATTCTCCTGCTATTATAAATTTTTTCCTAACTGATATGCTTCCTCGGCATAACGGCTTGCATGAATGCTTTTCGGACTTCCACAGCCTTTTGCCATGACTGTCCCAACATTTTCATACCGCAAATATTCTGCCATGCCATTATATAAATTTCTCAAATAAGACATAACCTCATCATCCTGCCTCCATGCAGTGGCAAGCAAAAGGCTTTTCTTTCCCGGTAAATTTGCATAAAAACAATGCAGCCTGTCAATTACCAGCTTCAACTGGGCAGACATATCATAAAAATACACAGGTGTCACATAAACAACCATATCTGTTTCTGCAAGTGCCTGTTCCACTTGGCACATATCATCATCATGTCCAATACAGTGTCCTGTATTTTTTCCGGCAAAGCAGCCCACACAAGGTTTTATATTCATGTGCGCCACATCCAGCACACACACGGTATGCCCGGCTTCCCTTGCTCCCTTAATAAAATAGTCCGCCAAGGTATTCGATGCACCACATTTATGAGGACTGGATTCCAGTAGCACAATGTTCATAACATTCCTCCTCAAATTCAATAACCATCCCAACCGCTTTTTAGAAATAGATTTCTAAACAATCGTCTTTGTTTTCCATGTTCCTCTCAGATAATGCGTCCATGCGATAATACAACCTGTAAGGAAACCAAACATAATATTCCACCATACAATCCGGTATCCCATGAAAGGCAGGTTTCCCAAGGTATAAGTAGTCAAAACTCGCACACATAATGCAAAAATTGCGGTTCTGGTAACAGCAAATCCATCCCCTGCGCCTTGAAAAACACCGCACAGCGGCAAATATACCGATTGCAGAATAAAAGCTGCCGCAATTAGAGTAAGGTGCTGCCGACAATAAAATTCTGCATCAGAACTAAGCGCAAACAGACGGATAATCTGACCTTGAAACAGGTATACCACGGCAGACATAACAAGAGTAATCACCAAAGAGAGTATAAGCGTCTGTTTTACACCAACAGCAATACGTTCTTTTTTCCCTGCACCGATGTTCTGCCCCACAAATGTTCCTAATGCCATATTGAAACTGTTGAGCGGCATCTGTACATACATCTCAATTCTGCTTCCGACGGTAAATGATGCTGTCATACTCTGTCCGAAGCTGTTGACAGCCCGCTGAATCGCCATAATGCCAACACCGATCAGCATCTGCTGTAATACAATGGGAAAGCCCATTCTTAAAATCATCCGGATATCTTTGCCGTCCCATTTGAAATCATGAATACCAAAGTGAAAAAACGGATACTTTCGATTCATGTACACAAAGGATACAATGCAGGAAAAAGCCTGTGAGATACCTGTGGCGGCTGCTGCGCCGGACGCACCCCAATGCAGACCTGCAACAAAAATGACATCCAGTACAATATTAACAATTGCAGCAATCAAAAGAAAATACATACTGGCTTTGCTGTCCCCTACGCTCCTGAGCAGACCTGCAACAATGTTATACCCGAACTGGAATACCAACCCTAAACAATAGATGTTAAAATAACGGACAGCAATATCTAAAAAACTATCTGGAACATCTAAAAAGCCTGATAAAATAACCCGACCAAGCAACAGCCCCAAAACTGTCACAATAATCCCCATCACAAGCAGGAAAGTAACAGCAACCGCAGAGGTTTCTTTCATACGCTCTTTTTGTCCTGCGCCGAAGTATTGCGCTGTAATCACTCCCGCCCCTGTGGAAAATCCGACTGCCGCCGCTAAAAACAGCGTAATCATACTTGCTGTTGTTCCAACTGCCGCAAGCGCTTCCTCGCTTGCAAAATTTCCAACCACAATGGTATCGACAGTATTATATAACTGCTGCAAAAGCAATCCTACAAAAACTGGTATCGAAAAAGACAATACCCGTTTCCACGGAGTACCGGTTGTCATAGAATTCTCCATCTCGTTCACCTCCAGCAAAAATCAAAATTACACTTATTTCAAATTCCTTCCAAACTGATAAAGCCGTTCTAGCCACGCATCCCCTGTATTTTCCAAACTATGAGAACGTGTTATGCCATGAACCGCAAAAACACCTGCATCTACAGCTCCCCACCAGCCTATCACACCTTTGTATTGAGCAACAGCCGACTCATACATATCAGGAGCGCCGGAACTTAGAATTAACGCAGCCTTTTTTATATGTGCCAGTTTTCCTAATGCATAGGTACGGTTTAATGCTGAAATAAGCTGACCTGTCATTGCGTAATAATAAATTGGTGAAGCCAGTACCAGCATATCAGCCTCCTTAATCTCCGAATAAATATCCTGCATATCATCTTTCTGAACACATACAGCTTTTTCTTTCTCATGACAATACTCACAAGCCCTGCATCCGTTAATTTTTTTCAAGGCAACATTTTCTGTTTTAACAGAATGTCCGGCTTCTTTTGCCCCTTTCTCAAATGCCTGAACCAGCCTTGCAGTATTCCCATTTTTTCTTGGACTGCCATTCAGAACCAAAATGTTCATGTACTCTCTCCCATTCTTCCTGCTGTTTAATAAGCAACCTCAAATTCTTTTCTTTCGGTATACATTTTCCAGTATTCCTTTGCAATCAACGCCGGATCATATTTTTCATCCCCCGGTGCGATTACACCGCTGACAAGGACGCTTCCTACAAAAATTCCCTTTGGCTCCAACGCATGGTGAAGCACAATATTCATAGCATTCAATGCGGCTTTGTCAATACAGAGAGGCTTTAAAAATAAAATTGGCTGAAATGTCTTTGCAAAACCACCGCCAGTAAAGAGAATCGCACCCTTTTTCGCAGCAAACTCATCCGTGGCTACAATCTCTGCGCAATGGTACGCACTGGCAGCATCAATCTGGTATCTCTGCATAAGAAGCTCATTTGTGATTTCCCGCTCCCCGTCCGGCTCTGTAATCCCTACATTATAGACAAGGGCATCCGGTGTACCAAGCTCTGTTTTTGCCTCATTGATTGCCTTTGTCAGCGTTTCCGGATAAAGCGCATCTGCAACCTTTGTGTATACTTCATATCCCTGCTTATGCAGTTCTTCTTCATATTCCTTCAAATGTTCCTGACTACGTGCAATCAATACAACACGGAAATCATGAGATGCAAATTCCCTCGCTATCGCATTGCCCAATCCTTTTCCTGCTCCAACTAAAATAAGTGTTTTTTTCATCAGTGTCACCCAATCCTTTCTGAAATTTATATTAAAAAATAGAGATATACCTCGTTGGTACATCTCTATTATATGTCCGCTTTCATTCTATGTAAAATGCTTATTTTTCATCAACTTCAATGCCGTTTTTGCATTTCTTAATATAATCCAAAAAAGCAGCGCTTACCCTTGAAAACTTTTGATTGCCTTTCCACGCAAGTACAGCGCCTAATTCCAGCTTCGGTTCAAAGGGAACAAACCTAAGATTATCAAAATAACAGCTTGGACGCTGGCATACCGCAATACCTTCTTTTGCTTTTACCAGAAGCGCAGCATTGGAAAGCAGATTATAGTGTGCAACAGGCACCATTTTTACCGCATTTTCTCCTGACCACATGGTGAGTTCTTTATGGATAACCTCATCTATAATCGTAATCATGGGAATTCCTACAATATCCTCAGAATGTATGGAATTTAGCCTTGCCAGTTCACTATCCTCATGCACCAATACTCCCCATTCGTCTTTGTTATCAAGGCGTGCATACGCATATCTGCTTATATCAACCGGCTCGACCAGTAACCCTATATCAATTGTTCCCTGTTCTAATTGTTCCTTAATCTCATTATTGTTTCCGCTTTGGAACTGAAACTGGACTGCCGGATATTTTTTCCGAAAGGCAGAAATCATAACTACCAGTTCATTTACTGCCTGCGACTCATTACATCCTATTACAATTTCCCCGTTCAGATCGTCACCTGTCTGTGTAAGCTCCAACTTTGTTCTTTCTGCCAAATTGACAAGTTCCTGCGCCCTGCGCTTCAACAATAATCCTTCTTCAGTCAAATGTATATTATGTTTGCCACGTTGAAACAGCTTTACCCCAAGTTCCTCCTCAAGACTCATAAGTTTCCTCGACAAAGCAGGCTGTGTAATGTTTAGCAACTGGGCTGCTCTTGTAATGTTTTCTTCATTTGCCACTACAATAAAGGCATCTAAAATCCGGATATCCATATTTGACTCCTCCTTCCATGTGATTATACTTTATTTTTTCTCAGTCTTCAACATTTCTAATGACAAGCTATTCTGTTTTCACATTTATAGTTACTTTTCACACCCACGCCAGATTTAGGCATAATGCTGAAACTGAAAAAAATGTTATACACCACCAACAGGCAGAAAGTGCAGAATTGTGGATAGACTACTCTCCAACAGCCATTCTGTCTGTTTTCTTTTCTTCCCTCATGTCTTTTTGTATACCGGGGTCAGTTTTTTATCTGCTTTTTCCCACCTGAATGACTCGCGGACAGCTTTTCCATTCCGCCATTTTTACCAGTCCCAAAAGTTATCCACATTCGCCTTTCCCTGAAAATTCTGCTATACTTCCCTTAAAGGAAGGTGCCTTATGGAACAGGGGAGATTACAGGAAAAGACAGAAAAAATACAGGAAGAACGCATCCGGGAAATGGAACAGGTTATTTCCCTTCTGGAAAAAGAAAACAGCCTGCAGAAACAGCTGATTGAAAAGCTGGAGGAAGAAAACCGTACGCTGCAGGAGCAGGCATGGAAATATCTGGAGACCATGCGGCAGATGCTTAAGGATATTCATCCGTAAAGGACGTTACAGCTATGCATATGGATTTTGAAACGGTATCCACACTACAATACCGGAACAGGAGCCTTACAAAACAGGTGGAGGATTTTAAATCCGGCGAAAAATATATACAGATGGCGGCGGACTATAAAGAACTCCTGCGTTTCCACCACCGGGAAATGAAACGGCTGGAATACGAATTATCCAGAGCCCACAGCGGGACAGTCACCGTGCGAAGGTACTGGGGCGAAGTGATGGATGACCTGGAAAAAGAATACCGGGAGCAGATACGCCGCTTGGAAGCGGAGATCGGACGCCTGAAAAAACAGAACCTCGAACTTGCCAGACAGCGGGATGCGGCAAAAGATAAGCTCAGGGAGCGCACAGGACAGTACTATGCCGCTGCCTCCGAACTGGAAGAGGAACGGGGGAAAAATAAAAAGCTGGTGGCACAGGTAAACCGGGATTTTGAGAATTCCTCCCTCCCCTCCTCCCTCCAGAGAACAGGAAGGAAAAAGATACCAAACAGCAGGGAGAAAACCGGAAGGCGTCCGGGCGGGCAGCCGGGGCACAAGGGACATCCACGCAAAAAACATACGCCGGATATCACCTGTGAGATACCGGCTCTGGCAGAGTACGCAGAAAGCCCGGATTATTATGAGACCGGAAAGGTCATCCGCAAGCAGAAGGTCTGTATCAGGCTGGGAGTGGAAGTCATTGAATATACCGCAAAGGAATACCGCAGCAGGAAGACCGGGGCAAGGGTGCATGCTCCATTCCCGGAAGGCTTTGTCAATGAAGTCAATTACGACGGGACAGTAAAGGCACTGGCATTCCTGCTTTCGAACGAGTGCTGTGTCTCCCACGGAAAAATACGGCGGCTCCTCTCGGAACTGACAGATGGCAGGATTGTGATTTCAGACGGCATGATCAATGGGCTGTGTGGGGAATTCAGTGCGAAAACAGGACACGAGAAAAAAGAGATTGTCAGGAAACTGCTGTCCTCCCCTGTCATGAACGCAGATTTCACAAACGCATCCGTCAATGGGAAAGGAATGCAGGTTCTTGTACTGGCATCCCCGTCAGAGAACGCCGCATTATATATCGGCAGGGAGAAAAAGGGGCATGCAGGGGTCACTGGCACCCCGCTTGCGGACTATGTGGGGACGGTCGTGCATGACCATGACAAGACCTTTTACAGCTATGGCACAGACCACCAGGAATGCACACAGCATGATATCCGCTACCTGACAGGGAGCATGCAGAACGAGCCGGAACTGACATGGAACGGGCAGATGCGCTCCCTGTTCCGGGAGATGCTGCATTACCGCAACGGGCTGCCGGAAGGCGCGCAGACCGACCCGCAGGTGGTTTTCGGATTTGAAGCGGCATATGACCGGATCCTTCAAAAAGCAGGGGAAGAATACGCCAGCGAGCCACCAAACGATTACTATAGGGAAGGGTATAACCTGTTTATAAGGCTGAAGGAGTACAAAGAAAACGAATTGCTTTTCCTGCATGATACAAGGGTTCCTGCCAATAATTCCCTGTGTGAAAGGCTGGCAAGGGTATACAAGAGGAAGCAGAAACAGGCAGTTACGCTGCGCAGTTATGAAAACCTGTGCTGTATTTGTGATGGGCTGAGCGTGGTATATCTGCTGCGGTCACAGGGTGAAAATGTATACCAGAAGACAGCTGAAATATATGGGCGGAAACGACCTCCCAGAGAAAAAGCAAAAGAGGAAGCCGGTGTTATGGCGTAATGCTATACGCCGGCTTATTTCATGTTTGGCTGGAATCCTGGCGTGGGTGTGAAAAGTAACTGATTTACAAAGAACTCTTCTTTGCCCCTGTTGGCGTATCTTGCAATCTATTTCTGCATATGCTATAATGCCAGTAGGCAAAAACAGCTATATCGAGTTATACAAGTAAATCACCAAACGAAAACCCCAGAGTGGCTGCTCTGGGGTTTTCTTGTTCCTTTACGGGGAACCAATCCGAGGTTAGTTGTCATGCTTACCACTATCTAACCATTTGATGATGTAATGGCAAATCACACCACCCACGACAGCGGCTATAACGGTTACAGCTATATCGTACAAGAAATCACCCCCCCCTTTCCGTTGCCGGATTGGGTATGACAACAAGACAAGCATAGCATATCTTGTCTGAATTAGCAAAATGAAACGATCATTCCGCAGTAATTTGGAAGATATGAGTAGACTACAAAAGACAGCCGAAATTCTATTAAAATTTACGACTGCCTTTTGATTACATTTTTGATTACACTTTTATAAGAGGATGCAAAAAGTGCCTTTCTACCTATATTTTTTTACGTTATTTCCTTTCAAGTCCCGCAGGAGCTACTGTGGCCATAGGACAGTGGCAGTAAAGCGAACGCAGTTCGCTTTGCAGATATGTGGCTCTGCTTACGGGGGTTCGATTCCCCTAATGTGTGCGAAGTACACTATTCACCCCACGGATGGGTATGCCTAGCGGCGAGGGCAGCGGACTGTAAATCCGTCA
>CAMQTN010000121.1 GCA_947037115.1 uncultured Lachnospiraceae bacterium | reverse complement strand
GTATTATACTATTTTATCTGAAAATTGCAATATTTTTCATAAAAAATTTAGCGAAGGGAGCATAACAAATATGCCTAACAACATTTTCAGGAAATACACATTATCAGACGCCGCCGAATTCTGGGTACGGTCCCAGAAAAATTACTGGAAACCAGGAACCTATACTGTATATATGCAGCGGCTGACAAAATATATTCTTCCCTTTTTCGGAAGCATGAAGCTAAATAAAATTACCGGAGAAACAATGGAAAACTTTGTCTCTTATCTGACGACTCAAACAGAAAACGCATCATTATCAGAAAACTATATATCCCAAATCTGTGGAACTGTCCGTAGAATTTTAATTTATATGGAAAAGAAATATCACTGCAGCATCTCTGTTCCTTCCAATCCTGTTATAAAAAGACATTCCAGAAAAATTGTACTTCCAGAAAACGATTCACTCAATACGTTGGAACATTATCTGCTTATCCACTGTGAAGAGGATACCTGTCTCGGAATATTAATTGCCTTTCATACCGGGATACGTATTGGAGAATTGAGCGCATTGACCTGGCGTGACATAGACCTGAAAGAAGGTCTTATATACATCCGTAAAAATATTCTGCGTGTAAAGGACGAAAATGCGAATCATTCTACTTACGGAAAAATGACCCAGATTATAAGACAGGATCCCAAAACATCTGATTCCTCCAGGACTGTTCCCCTTCCCGAAAAGCTGGTACTGCTCTTACAGCAATATAAAAAAGAGGCCACCTCATACGTCATCAGCGGCGTTAAAAATCCGTGGGCCGAGCCACGTACCATACAATACCGCTTTAAGAATATATTGAAAAAGTGCAACATAGAATATTTTAACTTTCATCTGCTTCGCCACGCTTTTGCAACAAGATGTGTCTCCATGGGGTTAGATGTAAAGAGTCTGAGTGAAATTCTGGGACACAGCAGTATCCAGATTACGCTGAATCTTTACGTTCATACGACCATACAGCAAAAAAGACTGTTTATGCATCAATATAATTCCTTTTTTCAATGCACATCTTAAACTTTATCATCTTTCGTGAAATGAGGTATTTTACGAAAAGCATATCCACACAGGAGTTATCATATGCGTATCAACAAAAAATTTTTTCTGATTGCGGCTATCAGTATCTTTATTCTTTCCGTACTGTTATCAGGCTGCCTTGCAATACTCAGGACGTTCGGAAAAAATCATTTGCAAAATAAGGCAGGCGCTCCTTCCGGGCCTATCAAATATCAGGATACTTTCTATGAATACAATGAAAATATCATTACTTTTCTAATTATGGGCATTGATAAGGGGAAAGAGACTTTTGAGCCGTGGGAAGCTGAAATGGACAACAGCGGAAACGGACAGGCTGACGCGCTTTTTCTGGCAGTTTTGAACACGGAAGACTACACCATCAAAGTCATTGGCATCAATCGAAACACCATGACAGATATTTATTTTTGCGACAACACCGACGGCCCTGTTCCAACCTTTTTCTCCCAGATCGCGTTGCAGCATGCCTACGGAAAGGATGGGACCGTCGGTTGTGAATATCAGTTAAAGACAGTACAAAATCTGTTCTATGGGATCCCGATTCACGGCTACGCGGCAATCAATGTGGATGCTGTTCCCACCATCAACGACATGGTTGGCGGGGTAGATGTGGACGTGCTGGAAGATGTTACACTCTATGATGCCAGTCTCATAGAGGGAAACCACGTTCATCTGATGGGCGAAAGCGCCTACTGGTATGTCAAATACCGTAACATCGACCAATTTGCCTCCGTGGATATGCGCGCAAATCGGCAAAGTCAATATTTAAACGGTTTTATTGACGCTGCGAAACAGTCCGTTAAGGAAAATCCTTTTCTGGTATTTCAACTATACAAGAAGATTATGCCGCAGATGGACACAGACATCTCCACAACAGAAGCTGTTTATCTGGCATCCGTTTTACCACAGTATCATTTTGATGCGGACAGTTTTTACAGCATACCGGGCAAAACGATCATGGGAGAAAAATACGAAGAATTTTATCCCGACGAAGATGCTCTTCTTATGCTAATTCTGGATATTTTTTATAGGGAAGTGAGTGAATCGTGATGGAAAATGTAAACCACTTTTATGCAAGAATGCTTTTGCTTCTTTTTCTCATCTTCGGCATAACAGGATGTGGTCAAAACAGCAAAAAGGAGACAGCGATTGCAACAGAAAGCGCTGCGGATTCTCAAATAGACTTCGCCGCGTTGAAAGAAGAAAATCCGGATATTTTCGCATGGCTGTACATACCGGATACCCAAATTGACTGCCCCGTATTGCAGGACAGCCAAACCGACGATTTTTACAGCAGCCACAATGCCTTTCGGGAAGATGATTCCTGCGGTGCTGCATATATTGAACTCGCTAATGTGGCAAATATGTGTGATTTCAATACCGTATTACATGGTAATGCTCCTCGGAAACCAGATTCCCGCAATGCCGGATCTTATCCCTTTTCGGATCTGTATCGTTTCTCTGATCCGGTATTTTTCGATGAACACGAAAATCTTTTCCTGTATTTAGATGGAAATGCTTTGACATACAAGGTTTTTGCCGCCTATGAGCGGGATAACACGAGTCTGATCCGGGATTATGATTTCACCTGCACCACTGGATGTCTACTGTTTTTAAATGACTTGTATTCGACCAGAAATCTTAGCATGAATCTGCGGGACGGATGGAGCTTTATTACGCCGTATCATTTCCTGATCACACTGACAGCCCATAAGGAGGAGGATCCCAACCGTCAGTTTGTGGTTGTCGCCGTTCTGACACGGGACGAAGCAGGAACAATCAGCCGGGTAGTAGAAGAATAATTGTAGACCACACTTAATATTTACTATAAATATCATTCACCATCAAAGCAAAAGGAGGATTTCAAAATGAAAAAACTCAGTAAAATTGTTTCACTCTCAATGGCGGCAGCCATGCTGGTTTCTATGCCTGTTATGGCGGCAGAAAGCCCCAGCAGAAGCGGCGGCTCCCGTTCCGCTGCCGAAATAGAGGCAGCAGCAGAGGCTGCGGCTGAAGCTGCCATAGTAGCGGCACATGAAAGAGCTGCACAGGCAGACGCTCTCGCTGCAGAGGCATCCGGTATTCCGATGGCTACCACCGCTGCCGCAAACAGCGAAAAGAAAACGGTTGGCGAGTATGCAAACAACGCTGTTACAGAGTTACCTGGTGTATCCAATGTTGTTCCTGTATCCCAGGGCGGCAGCGTGATCATTAACGGTGCTCCCAGTAACCAGACCTTTTCTGTCCTGAAACCCGCAGACGGCGCAATTTCTGTTGCAAAAACATACGCTTCCAACCTTGGCGGCACAGTATTAAACGTTGTAGCAGTCAACGCTTCCGTAGGATTTAATACGGCAACCGTTAACTTCTATATGCCCGGCGTTACAGCAAATAACAACATCAAAGTTGTTCAGTGGAGCAACGGACAATGGAACGACGTAAAGGTTGCAGAGGTGAGAGCAGATCACGTTGTAGTTGATATGACATCCCTTGGAACACTCGCTTTCATCGAAGTACCGGCTCAATAAGTAATCATCTTTTTCATTGTAAGTGTGGGAAAAGTGCGCTGCTGATACATATGGCAGCGCACTTTTATTGGCAAATTAGGAAGTAATACAAATTTCAAGGCACTATATCCGGTATTGTGAAACTTTCCCTAAACACGAAAACAGACTGCCTCAATATATACTCGCCAATTCCCAGCATAATAAACACAAAAGGCGTACAACACACCTGCTGATAGCAGAAAAAATTGTAAGCCATATAGGACACTGTCGAAGCCGCCGCTCCCACCAGAAAGTAATCCTGCTGCCGCGCCTTTAAAAACCGTCCCACAGCCGAAACAAAAATCCCCAGATAAGCCGCCGCCCCGAATATGCCTGTGTTAATCAACGTGGTGAGCCATTCATTGTGAGCGTTGGTAAGAACCTTATCGCCCCAGAGAAGGGCCACCTCCTCCCCATGAACCGCCGCCGTATAACTGCGGAAACAATCTGGCCCTAATCCGAAAAGTTTATGACCTAAACTCTCTTTTGCAAATACCCGAACGGAAAAACTCCATATCCTTCCCCTGCCGTTGCCCCATTCACTGCCCCAGTTAAAATATGATACCGCACTTAAGGCCTCGCCAGACCCTTTCGGCAAAAGATCTCTGCTCTGTAGCACAATGAGTCCCGCCATTAGAACCGGAACCGCCACAGCCGCAATTACTGCCGTCCGCCTGATCCACAACACCCTAACCGCAGCATATGGCCTGTTTCTTCTCCCGTACAAAAATAAGGAAAGAAGAAGACATGCCCCCAAAAGAATCCATGTGCTCATTCCTTCCAAAACAAGCGCCGTGATAAAATCGTATTTCAAATCCGGATTTGGATGAATTTTCATAAGAAAATGCATCACTTTTCCTGCCGCGAAAAAAAGGGTACAGACTTCCACAAACCGATTCAACGTCTCCCGTCTCTCCACGCAGACCCAGAAGAAAACAATCATAAAACCCGCCATGGCAAAATAAGCGCTGTCACTGTTTTGTGTAACCAGAGAAGCAAAGCCGACCGCTGTGTAAACACCACCTAAAACCCGCCATAATGTTCTTCCTGCAAAGAGAAACACCGCCATACCTACAGGCAATGCCACCACAAGAAAGCTGGCATACCAGGTCGCCTGTCCCATGGTAGAGAGAAACTGCGCCATCTGATAACCCTGTAATCCCTCATAAAATCCGATAGGATCTATCAGCATTCGATGTAAAACCGCAATCAAAAACACTGGAAATGCCGATCCGCAAAAAACCGCCAGAACCGCGCGGTAATATATGCCGAACCGGGACAATGCCAGATAAATAAGCACAAAGCTAAACTGCGACATCCATCCCATATTCCAGCCAAAACTCCCCCACCAGACGTCCTCATAAAAGCCACCAGAAACTATAGAAATAGTTGAAAACAGCAGATAGGCTAAGACACAACTGTCCGTAACCGACAGCCTCATTGCCCGGCCCTGCTTCTCCTGTAAAAAAAAGAACAGATAAGCCGCCCCCAACAGCAGGAAAAGGGAGAATCCGGCCAACATAGTCACCCGATACACCGCAAACTTTGCATTGCCAATCTGATTGTACCCATCCTCCGCATAGAAGGCAACCACCACGCACATTACGGAGAGTGTTACCGCCAGGACATATGCCATCCCGGACGCAATGCCTGACTTGGAGAAAAAGCGGGAAGTAGTTATTTTTTGTATTTTTCTGACTTGGTTTCTCATAGTATGATCATAACCCTTATCCAGAGCTTTCGTCAAACCCCTCCCGTTCCTTCAGTATCTCAATAATGACGATCAGCGCCAGCGGTCCCTTGATGATTCCACCCACTCCGAAGAGCTTCACCCCTGCATACACGGAAAACAGGATGCAGATCGGCGCCACTCCGACTTTTTTCCCGATCAGCCTCGGCTCCAACAGCTCCCTTGTAAACACACAGATTCCGTAAAGCACCAGGCACACCGCCATTCGTACATAGTAGCCGTTCAAAAGCTGCCATATAGATAACGGCACCAACACAATCCCTGTGCCCACGAAAGGCAGCATATCCAGAAGCCCCGCCAAAATTCCCAGAAAGACGCCTCCCTCCACTCCTGCAACGCCCAGAGTAATGCTGCAGAGCACGGCGATGACAAGCAGGATCACACCCTGCGCCTTAAAAAACGTGACAAGATAAGAGAGCACACCCTCCAGCACTGTCCATAGGAATCGGAAACTCTCCTCCCCCTTCACCCATTCCACAAATCTTGCGTAATCCTTTTCCAGCAAAAATACTGCAATACAGGTGATTGCCAGAAATCCACCTATGCTGAGGATTCCCTTAAAACAACTGTAGGAGGAGGAAAGAAGCTGCGGCACGACCTGAATCTGCACGTTCTCCATGATCACTGTCATCTGCTCAATCACATAGCTCTCAATCTGCTCTCCCTCCCAGCCAAACCGTCCGTCAAGCTGACAGCAGCATTGATGAAAGAAAGCTTCCACCTGCCTCTCCACCTTCTCACAAAACGACGGCAGCCCCTGCAGCTGTCCTGCTCCAAATGAAAAAACCGCCCACAGCGCAGTGATCACCAAAAGTAAAATCGGCAGAACAATAAGCGCCGCCAAAAACTTTTTTCTGAGCGGAATCCGCCTCTGTATACGTTCCAGCAGAGGATACAATAATGTAACCAGCGCAAAAGCCAGAAAAAAAGGAGCTGCAAGAGAAAACAGAAAGCGAAAGAAAAACCAGACAAGTACAGTGACAATACAACCCTTTATAAGTTTATTTTTCGAAAACCATTCCACAAATCCTTTTTGCATGGTTTTAGTATGTATCTTTTCGAAAAATCCTATCCTATGTATCTATTTGTTTTTTACTTTATGGAACGCCTCTCCTTCCGGTTCAACCTCAAACGTCATTTCCTCTCCCGTTATCGGATGTATAAAGGTGAGGCGGTATGCACACAGCGCAATCTCCCTGATTCCTAATTGGGAAGACACGAAAGCGGCCGCTTCCCCGGTGTATTTGCGGTCTCCCAAAAGAGGCATTCCCCCATTTGCCATCTGCACCCGGATCTGATGATGCCGCCCCGTGTGAATCTGTATCCTCACAAGCGCTGTCTGCAGCGGTCCCTCCGATAAAACTTCATAGGAAAGTCTGGCCTCTTTCGCGCCCTTTATTTCCGAAGGCACAACGCGGGAGGTATTTGTCTTTCCGTCCTTTAGCAGATAATTTTTAAGTTCCCCCCTCTGTGGGAAATTCTCTCCGCAGACCACAGCCAGATATTCCTTTTTCATAACATCGCCTGCCGCCTGCCTGCTCAAATCTGCCGCTGCCGCTTTGCTTTTGGCAAAAACCAGAATCCCCTCCACGGGCTGATCCAGCCGGTGGATCACGCGCACATAGACAGGCTTTTTTGAATCAGGGCGGTCGGCCTTAAGATAATTTGTTATTTCGCTCTCCATATCCGCCTGTCCAACCCGTGCCGTCTGTGTGGCAATTCCGGCAGGTTTATGGCAGACAATGATATTTTTGTCATTATAAAGAATTCTGTCATTGTTCATATGCTTCTGTCCTGTCGTTTCAAACTCACAAACCCGTATCTGGCACTCTTTCTCAGATTTTAAACCGGTATCCGATCCCCCATATAGTCTCAATATACTGCGGTTTCGCGGTATCAAACTCTATCTTCTCACGGATTTTTTTGATATGCACGGTAACCGTCGCAATGTCTCCGATAGAATCCATATCCCAGATCTCCCGGAATAGTTCCTCCTTCGAATATACATGATTCGGATTTTCCGCGAGGAAAGTGAGCAGGTCAAATTCCTTTGTAGTAAACATCCGCTCCTCTCCGTCCACATAAACCCGTCTGGCCGTCTTATCAATCTTTAGACCCCTGATTTCTATGATATCGTTTGCCTTCTGGCTGCTTCCCACCAGCCTGTCATAGCGTGCCATATGTGCCTTCACCCTGGCTACAAGCTCCGACGGGCTGAACGGTTTCGTCATATAGTCGTCTGCACCCAGTCCTAATCCCCGGATTTTGTCAATGTCGTCTTTCTTCGCTGACACCATGATAATCGGGATATTTTTCTCTTCACGAATCTGCCTGCAGACTTCAAAGCCATCCATCCCCGGCAGCATAAGATCCAGAATCACCAGATCAAAGTTGCCTGTCATTGCCGTCTGCAGACCCTTATCCCCTCTGTTTTCAATTGTCACCTCAAAATCGCTCAGCTCCAGATAATCCTTCTCCAGATCAGCAATCGCTTCTTCATCTTCCACAATTAAAATCTTACTCATAAGCTTCTCTCCTCTTCATCTGAATCAATCCTGCGGTTTTCTGTCATTCCTTCGATGCCGTCTGATACTTGCGGATCACAAAATGCATACAAGTGCCTTCGCCTTCCTTGCTGGTAGCCCAAATGTAACCTCCATGATCCTCAATAATCTTTTTCACTATGGACAGTCCAATGCCGCTGCCTCCCTTGGAAGAATTACGGGATGCGTCTGTGCGGTAAAACCGTTCAAAAATATTCGGCAGATCTTTCGCCGCAATTCCCATGCCATTGTCCTCAATCTCAACACGGATTGCGTCCACCTCGTCTAAAATGCGGATATCAATGACGCCCTGCTCTCTATTCATATATTTTACACTATTGCCTATGATATTATTGATAACCCGCTTAAGCTGCTCGGGATCTGCAATAATCTGCACAGCCGGGTCCACCAGGTCCTCATAATTCAGCTGAATGTTCTTTGACTCTAAATCCAGTCCCACTTCCTCCACACAATCCCCAAAATAGTCTGCCACGTTAATACGGCGGAAGGTATAAGGTATCCTGTTCGTGTCAATTCCGGAGTAGGTGGTCAGCTCGTTAATCAGCCGGTCCATGTCGTTGGCTTTGTCATAGATGGTTTTAATATATTTCTGCATCTTCTCCGGCGTGTCAGCAACACCGTCCATGATTCCCTCCACATACCCTTTAATCGATGTGATGGGCGTCTTCAAGTCATGAGAAATATTACTCACTAACTCTTTGTTTTTTTGCTCATGCTCAAATTTCTCGTCCAGAGACTCCTTTAAACGAAGCCTCATATCCTCATAGTTACGATAAAGCTCTCCGATCTCTCCTTTCTCTTCTGTAGTAAGCATATACTCCAGATTCCCCTCGGCAATATTCTGCATTGCCGTATTTAACTGATTAATCGGTGTAAAGATGCCTCTCTGAATCCAACGCGTTAACAAAAAGCTGGTAAAGACAAGCACCAGGATAAATGCCAGTGCCATATTGCGAAGCATTTTTCTGGGAAGCAGCGAACCTATATTGGTAACAATAAAAATGCTTCCCTCGCTGCCATCCGAAAAGCAAAAATCAACGGCTTTGACCAGCTTGTTAATATCATTGTAATAATAACTGGCCTCCATTCCGGGCATTTCATTGCCATACTCCGGCAGTGCATGAAAAATTTTTTTAGCGGCATTGTTGTTACCGGTGTAATAAAGATCGTCATTCTTTCGGACGATGATATAGGAAGACTTATCCTTTAAATCAAGAGTGATCTCTTCCAGATAATCCTTATCCTCCAGCCGGGCCGGGTCTTTCGCGATCTGCTCTCTGATATCCTCAAGAATCTCCTCCGTGATACGCCCGTAATTCTCAATGGTATAAATAAAAGAAGCATTGTCCCTGTTCAGAAAACCAAATTGTGACTCCGCATCTTCAATGTGACTGCCCAAAACAAAGATCGCAACGCTTGTCAGCAAAAGCGGTAACAGTATGATGCTCAATGATGTGATCAATAATCTGGTTCTGAATTTCACCGAAAAGACTTCCTTTCTGTGCGGACATACATCGTTAATCTATATGATATCACATTTTTTGTATTGAAAAATGAAACAACTCCGATAATC
>CAMQTN010000120.1 GCA_947037115.1 uncultured Lachnospiraceae bacterium | reverse complement strand
ATTTTCTAGCCGGTGTTAGAAGCCGTGGTTAAACGCATAGGCTGAACTGTAACTACTTTTTTGAATAAACTGGTAACAGTTCAGATACCCCATTCATAGGTGAAATCTCATAATTTTCCCTCCAGCATTCCTAATTTTTTCCAAGCAAATATTATCGTTTTATCATTTATACTTTATCATATTACCATCGTTTTTCTTCCCATTTGACAAAGTAACTTTTGAGAAACATCTTGACAAATTACCTTTAATGGTTATAATATAGAGTCAAAAGGCAAAGGCGTCTTTGAGTTAAATACTCGAAGGCGCTTTTCTTTTGTTATGAGATTTTTTGCGAAGCAGAACATGCATATAATAGAACAAGGGCGTCATTGCCTTCCATGGTGGATTATCTCGAGCCTCTCCAGACGGCAGACTGGGAGAGACGGTTGAACTGGGAGACCTCCCTTTTTATGTAGGGTACAGTATCATCCTGAATTTAAGAGTCCCCCAATCATCCCCACCCTCTATTTATGGGATTTGTGGGAGTTGCCAAGGAGTATGCATTAGATTAAGCTTGACGCAGGGGGTACATACATGGTTTTACATGAAGAATGTGGTGTTTTTGGAATCATCAGTCCGATGACTGCCGATGTGGCAGGGACTGCATATTACGGTCTGTATGCATTACAGCATAGAGGACAGGAAAGCTGCGGTATTGTGGTAAATGATGACGGAGTGTTTTTCTCTCATAAAGATTTGGGGCTAGTCAGTGAGGTGTTTACTACAGAAACCTTGTCGCGTCTGCCAAAAGGAAATATGGCGGTGGGGCATGTCCGGTACGGAACCACGGGAGGCAATAGACGCAGTAATTGTCAGCCTATCGAAGTCAATCATCAAAAAGGAAGAATGGCACTTGCTCATAACGGAAATCTCAGCAATGCCGCCATACTCCGCAATGAACTTGAATTATCCGGCGCAATTTTTCATACTACCAGCGATACGGAGACCATTGCTTATATTGTCACAAAAGAGCGTCTGAGGACTCCGTCCATTGAAGATGCCTTAAGTGCCGCCATGAATTCGCTTGACGGAGCTTACTCTCTTGTTCTGATGTCACCGCAAAAGCTGATCTGTGCTAGGGATCCCTATGGATTCCGCCCTCTCTGTTACGGCAGGACACAGGATGGAATGTACATAGCCGCCTCCGAAAGCTGTGCTTTGAAAGCAGTGGGAGCCGAATTTGTGAGAGATCTGGAGCCGGGGGAAATTCTGGTATTTGGTCCGAAGGGAATTGTTTCCCGCAGGGAACACTGTGACAGGCAGAAGAAAAAGCTCTGCATTTTTGAATATATCTATTTTGCCAGACCGGATTCTACTATTGACAAAGTATCTGTTCACGAATCCAGAATACGGGCGGGAAGAATTCTGGCCAGAAAGCATCCCATACCGGCGGACATAGTCATGGGAGTGCCTGATTCCGGTCTGGATGCGGCTCTGGGATTCAGCATGGAATCGGGGATTCCATACGGAATCGGCCTTATTAAGAATAAGTATATTGGCAGAACATTTATTTCCCCGGGGCAGAACGAACGGCTGGATCAAGTGAAAATCAAGCTGAGTGCCATTGAAGAAAGCGTCAGAGGAAAAAGGGTGGTACTGATTGATGATTCCATTGTGAGGGGAACCACCAGCGGCCGTATCGTAAAGTTGTTACGGGAAGCAGGAGCCAAAGAAATCCATATGCGAATTTCATCTCCACCCTTTTTGCATCCCTGTTATTATGGTACGGACATTGATTCCGAGGAAAATCTAATCGCATGTCATCACAGTGTATCAGAGACGGCGCAGATCATAGGAGCAGACAGCCTAGGATATCTTCCAGTGTCGGAGCTTGGATCTTTGATTGGAAATACCGGATACTGTAGCGCCTGCTTTGATGGGGAGTATCCCACGGAAATTCCCACCGACACAAGAAAGAACAGGTTTGAGCAGAAGCTTTCAAAAAAGGAAACAGTTGCATTATAAATTGACAACATGATCCAAATGCCATCTACCAGCCGTTTGATCAACCGTAGTGCTTACCGAAATCTGCCAACTGGTTGCAATCATATTCGACAAACATGGACGCAAATATTTCAAACAAATCGCATTTTTTAAATGAGGCAAACAACAAATGAAAGCTTTTTTGATATTGGAAGACGGCACTGTGTTTGAGGGTACTCACATAGGTGCCAGCAAGGAAATAATCAGTGAAATTGTATTTAATACATCTATGGCAGGGTATCTGGAGATATTGACCGACCCCTCCTACGCAGGGCAGGCTGTCTGCATGACCTACCCCCTGATCGGTAATTACGGCATCTGCAGAGACGATATGGAATCTTTTAAGTCCTGGCCGGACGGCTTTATCGTGCGGGAGCTCTCCCGCGTTCCCAGCAATTTCCGAAGTGATATGACTATACAACAGTTTCTGGATGAGAACGGCGTCCCTGGCATCGCGGGTATCGACACAAGGGCTCTCACCCGAATTCTGCGGGAAAAGGGCACCATGAACGGAATGATCACTACGAACGAAGATTACTGCCTAGAAGATATCCTTCCCAGATTAATGAAATACACCACGGGCAAGGTGGTGGAGAAGGCAACCTGTCCCACAAAATATACCATAGCGCCGACCATCGCCTTGGAACAGAATGGTCCCCTCTCCGGCGCAGCCAGATTTGACAGGGCGGCCTACGAGCGGGAAAAGCGGCCCGCTTTGGTAAAATCGTTGAACGGAATCGGTCTCAAGGTGGCGCTTTTGGATCTGGGAGCAAAATCCAATATTTCCCGCTCCCTGTCCGAGAGAGGCTGTGAGGTTACGGTGTACTCTGCCCTGACGCCCGCTTCCGAAATCATTGCGGACGCCCCCGACGGCATTATGCTGAGCAACGGCCCCGGAGACCCCAAGGAGTGCGCCTCCGTCATAGCGGAGATCAAAAAGCTGTATGACACCGAGATTCCCATTTTTGCAATCTGCCTGGGGCATCAGCTCATGGCCCTTGCCACCGGAGCCGACACTTACAAGATGAAATACGGACACCGGGGCGGCAATCATCCGGTAAAGGATTTATCCACCGGCAGGGTGTATATATCCTCGCAGAATCACGGCTATGTGGTTGATACTGACAAGCTGGATCCGTCCGTTGCAGTTCCAGCCTTTGTCAATGTAAACGACGGCACCAACGAGGGTCTTTCCTATACAGGCAAGAATATTTTCACTGTTCAGTTTCACCCGGAGGCTTGCTCCGGGCCGCAGGATTCCGGTTATTTGTTTGACAGATTCATTGATATGATGAAAGGAGAGAACGAAAATGCCTAAGAATCCAAATGTAAAGCGCGTTATGGTAATCGGCTCCGGCCCCATCGTCATCGGGCAGGCGGCTGAGTTTGACTATGCAGGCACACAGGCGTGTCGCTCCTTAAAGGAAGAAGGCGTGGAGGTCATTCTGGTGAACTCCAATCCTGCAACGATCATGACGGACAAGGATATTGCGGACAAGGTGTATGTGGAGCCGCTGACTGTCAGGGTGCTGGAGCAGATTATTGAGAAGGAGAAGCCCGACAGCATTCTTCCCACGCTGGGAGGACAGGCGGGGCTGAATCTGGGAATGGAGCTGGAGGAGTCCGGTTTCTTGAAGGCGCACAATGTAACACTGTTGGGAACCACTGCCCAGACCATCCGCAACGCGGAGGGACGCCAGGAGTTTAAGGATTTGATGGAGCGCATCGGTGAGCCCTGTGCGGCGTCCCTGGTGGTAGAGAGTGTGGAGGACGGCGTTGCGTTTACTAACACCATCGGCTATCCCGTGGTGCTTCGTCCGGCGTACACTCTGGGCGGCTCCGGCGGCGGCATTGCTCATAACCAGGCGGAGCTGGAGGAGATTCTGGAGAACGGGCTGCGTCTGTCCCGCGTAGGACAGGTGTTGGTGGAGCGCTGTATCGCGGGCTGGAAAGAAATCGAGTATGAGGTTATGCGGGACAGCATGGGCAACTGCATCACCGTATGTAATATGGAGAATATTGACCCTGTGGGTGTGCATACCGGGGACAGTATCGTGGTAGCGCCTTCCCAGACCTTGAGCGACAAGGAGTATCAGATGCTTCGAACCTCCGCCCTCAAGATTATTAACGAACTGCAGATTACCGGAGGGTGCAATGTGCAGTTTGCGCTGCATCCTACCAGCTTTGAATATTGTGTGATTGAGGTGAATCCCCGTGTGAGCCGCTCCTCCGCGCTTGCATCCAAGGCCACCGGATATCCCATTGCCAAGGTGGCGGCCAAGATTGCGCTGGGATTTACCCTGGATGAAATCAAAAACGCCATCACCCACAAAACCTATGCAAGCTTTGAGCCCACGCTGGATTATTGTGTGGTAAAGATACCGAGACTTCCTTTCGATAAATTTATCACGGCAAAGCGCACGCTGACCACCCAGATGAAGGCCACGGGCGAAGTGATGAGCATTTGTAATAATTTTGAGGGCGCGCTGATGAAGGCGATCCGTTCTCTGGAGCAGCATGTGGACTGCCTGCTCAGTTACGATTTCAGCGCCCTGTCCGTGGATGAGCTGAAGGAGCGCCTGAAAAAAGTGGATGACCAGCGGATTTACGTGATTGCGGAGGCCATCCGCAAGGGTATGGATTACGATACCATACACGAACTCACCCAGATAGATGTTTGGTTCATTGACAAGATTGCCATTTTGGTGGAGATGGAGCAGGCTCTTAAGGAAGGTCCTCTCACAGTGGAGCTTCTGCGGGAGGCAAAGCGGATTGAATTCCCGGACAATGTGATTTCCAGGCTCACGGGCGTGCCGGAGGAGGAGATCAAAAAGCTGCGTTACGACAACGGTATTGTTGCGGTCTACAAGATGGTGGATACCTGTGCGGCGGAGTTTGCCGCTTCCACGCCCTATTATTACTCTGTGTTCGGCGGTGAGTGTGAAGCCCGCAGGACAGAAGGGCGGAAAAAGGTGCTGGTGCTGGGTTCCGGCCCCATCCGCATCGGCCAGGGCATCGAGTTCGATTACTGTTCCGTGCACGCCACATGGGCGTTTTCCAAGGCGGGCTATGAGACGATTATCATCAACAACAATCCCGAGACGGTGAGCACGGACTTTGACATTGCGGACAAGTTATATTTTGAGCCGCTGACGCCGGAGGATGTGGAGTCAATTGTAAATATTGAACATCCCGACGGAGCGGTGGTGCAATTCGGCGGGCAGACGGCTATCAAGCTGACCGAGAGCCTGATGAAGATGGGTGTGCCGATTCTTGGCACCAAGGCGGAGGATGTGGATGCTGCGGAGGACAGGGAGCTGTTTGACAGGATACTGGAGCAGACGAAGATTCCCCGTGCGGCGGGCGGCACGGTCTATACCGCCGAGGAGGCGAAGGAGGTTGCCAACAGACTGGGATATCCGGTGCTGGTGCGCCCTTCCTATGTGCTGGGCGGTCAGGGGATGCAGATTGCCATCTCCGACGCCGAGATTGAGGAGTTCATGGAGATTATCAACCGCATTGCCCAGGATCACCCCATTCTGGTGGACAAATATCTGATGGGCAAGGAGGTTGAGGTGGACGCCGTATGTGACGGCACGGATATTTTGATTCCCGGTATTATGGAGCATATTGAGCGGACGGGAGTTCACTCCGGGGACAGTATTTCCGTGTATCCCGCTCCTACCATCGGGGACGCCGTGAAAGAAAAGATTGCGGATTACACTGCGAGACTGGCCAGGGCCCTGCATGTAAAGGGATTGATCAATATTCAGTTTATCGCCATCGGCGAAGAGGTGTATGTCATCGAGGTCAATCCTCGCTCCTCCAGAACGGTGCCCTATATCAGCAAGGTGACAGGGATTCCCATTGTGGATCTGGCCACGGAGGTCATCATCGGCAGAACCATAAGAGAACTGGGGTACATTCCAGGTCTACAGCCAGAGGCGGAGTATTATGCCGTCAAAATGCCAGTGTTCTCCTTTGAGAAGATACGAGGTGCGGAGATTAGCCTGGGACCGGAGATGAAGTCCACCGGGGAATGTCTGGGGATTGCAAAGGATTTCAATGAGGCCCTCTACAAGGCGTTTTTGGGTGCGGGAGTGAACCTTCCCAAACACAAGAACATAATCATCACAGTAAAAGATGCGGACAAGCATGAGGTCATTGAAATCGGCAGGCGCTTTGAGAAGTTGGGCTATACCATCTATGCCACCAAGAGCACAGCTGCGGCATTAAACGAGGCGGGCGTGAAAGCCAGGAAAGTGAACAAAATTTCCCAGGAGTCCCCCACGGTTATGGATCTGATACTAGGACACAAAATCGATCTGGTCATTGATACCCCCACCCAGGGGCGGGACAAGAGCAGGGACGGTTTCCTGATCCGCCGTATCGCCATTGAGACCGGGGTCAACTGTATCACAGCCATGGACACGGCGAAGGCGCTGGTCACAAGTCTGGAGAACGCAAGTAAAAGGCTCACGCTGGTAGATGTGGCGCAGTTGTAAGAGGACATCATGTAAATAGAGTCTGTTTGATTAGAAATGCAAATATAATAACAGGCTTAAAAGGGAACTTACCTATGAGAAAAATATACCTTCCCAAGATAGGCGCACGCATCATTAAATCCGGCGTGGCTGTTCTACTCTGCTTTCTGATTTACCAAATCAATTGCCGCAGTGGTATTCTATTCTATATAGCACTGGCGGCACTGCAATGTATGCAGCCGGACCGCATCAGCAGTAAATCTATAGCAAAACAGCGAATCTGCGGTACTTTTATCGGTGCCCTATATGGTCTGCTGACGATCTTACTGCAGTATAAATTTCTATTGCCACTGCAACTCCCCTATGCCTGTTATTGCGCCGTTGTGGCACTATGCGTTATGGCTTCCCTGTATACGGCTGTAGTATTAAAATTGCAAAGTGCGGCTTATTTTTCCTGTGTGGTGTACCTCAGCATCACCATGGTACATATCGGAGACGAAAATCCTTGCCTGTTTGTAGTAAATCGTGTGGTGGACACTCTACTGGGAGTTGGCATTGGTATGCTGGTCAACAGTTTTCAGTTGCCCCGTCATAGACAAAAGGATACTCTTTTCGTGACAGGGCTGGATGAAGTACTTCTAACACGAGACTCTCATCTATCAGATTTCAGCCGGGTAGAGTTAAACAGAATGTTAGAAGAAGGACTCCCTTTCACTATTATGACTATGCGCACACCTGCCTCCTTTTTAGAGGCTACACAGGGCATTCGTCTGAGGTTCCCAGTGATCCTGATGGACGGAGCCGTTATTTACGATCCCTTAAAAAACAGTTATCCTTATAAATGTGAAATGTCCTATGGACAGGCATCAGAAATCGTGCATGCGTTGCAATCCATAGGGTTGGAAAGTTTTCAGAACGTTGTTGATAATGATAATGTTTTTATCTATTTTCAACAGCTAAACAATCCAGGAGCATGCCAAATTTATGAACAACTGCGCCGTTCCCCTTATAGAAATTATATCCATCATCCCCTGCCTGAAGGGGAACCCGTAGTCTACATCATGGCTGTGGATCTGACAGAAAAAATAGAGGCCGCCTATCAAACACTGACAGTCCGAAAGGATGCTACACAGTATAAGTTCCTGTGCTATTCCTCCCAAGACTACCCTGGCTATACCTACCTTAAAATCTACCACAAAGACGCAACTAAAACAAAAGCGCTGAAACATCTGAAAACCATGACAGATTTTCAAAAGACCTACACCTTCGGTACCATTCCTGGCATATATGATGAATCGGTAGAGCGGCTTCCGGCAGACGATGTCGTAAAACTGCTAAAAAGGCGCTACGAACCACTGATATGGCAACGCCACATTTAATACTGCTACTTGATATTTCATGTCGATGCAAGAAGCAATCAGAATCAAAATTACTTCTGTGAGCCAGAGTTATCACTTCTGGCTCACAATCTTTATTCATGTTTCGCACTTATATTTTTCATACACAAGACTAGTTCACCATTCTCTTTCAGAATTCCCATATGGTACAGCACCTGTACGCAGTCTGCGTATCCTTGGATATAAGCACGCTTCTCCTGGGCGGATGCAAAGTCCTCCAGGCACTCCTTCATTTCTTCCGCTTTTTCCCGCCGTCCTTCAGATAAAGTTTCCAGAAATGCCTCCCATTCCTGCTCGGTTTCCTTCCATGCTTCCAGCGCTTTAACATATTCCGGGGTGCGCACATAGCTTTCCCTGTTTATATTTTCTCCATTTAAGCTGCCTAAAAACTGTGAAACCTTTAACCATACATCACTCATAATAAAAATCTCCTTTGCCATATCTTTCTGTATCCAGTATTCCCCATTTCCATAAATATCTCTCCCCCTGTTTTACTGCACTTCATCTTTAGAAGTATATTATCACTCCATTTCGGTAAAATCAATTCATATACTTCATCTTTAGAAGGGAAGACTGTTTATGAAAATTTACTGGAACGGTACATCTAAAAACATCATAGGCCCGAAAGTAAAACAGCTCCGAACAGCCCAAGGGCTTTCCCAGGCCGCCCTTGCAGGCAGGCTCCAGCTCCTCGGCATGGAGTGCAGCGACCTGACAATCCTGCGTATCGAACAGGGCAGCCGCTTTGTCCCGGACTATGAAGTGGCGATCCTTTCTGAATATTTTAACATATCCACGGACGAACTGCTTGGGAAAGGGGAGCCAGGACAGTAAATATATCCTACAGGCTCCCCTTTATCTTGCCACTTGAATATCTTCTGAGACTGCAAGATGCCGCCTGTTTAAACTTACTCTCTGAAAAATTCTTCGTATTCACACTGATATATTTGAGCAAGAGCCATAATCATATCCACAGGATGCCCTTGGTGCCGTCGGGGAAATCTATAAAGAAGTCCACGTCCGCCAGCATGAACGGATGGAGCGGGTGGCGGAACATCTTCCGGACGGGGTACACCTTAAGCCCTGTCTTCCTGGAGAAGATCTCCGCAACAAGGTCTTCCAGGCGGTGCCCCACTTCCTTTGCCACCCAGTTGTCTTCCTCCTCGTCCACTACCGGCTGTATGCCCAGCTTGTCATAGTACAGGTCGCGCTTCGTACTAAACGGCGACATTCCCATGATGGCTGCGGCGTCACTCCCCCCGATTCCTTTGCGGCGGAAGGAAAGCCAGTCCTCCCTGCTTAAGTTTTCCGTGTCAACAAACACCTCTGCCTTATAATTCATATCCAGTCCCATATTTTTCCTCGCTTCCTGCCGCCTGCTGCGGCTGTGTACTTTGGACAGAAAATGGGTTCTGGTGGGTGGCTCCCTGCTTATGGTCTGCCACCCGTCCGGATTGAATTGCACACAGTGCAGCCAGGCAACGCGGCCGGGGAGGGCGCAGGAGACGGTGATGGGAGGTATGTGTAGATTTAGAATAGGACAACTATTAACAAGCATAGATTGTATAGAATATACAGATGGAGGAAATATGGACAATCAGCAGACCAATCTATTATGCCAGACTGACATTCAGACAGTTGACATCCAAAATCTGGTTGACATCAGCGATGTCAAAATAGACACCACTATGAAAAAGACGGACAGAATACAAAATTTTATCAGGGATATTAAAAATCCTTATTGTTTCCGATGCAAAAATACTGTTGTGAAGGTTTCTTTTTGCAGCGAAGGCGGATCTTTTCAGGAACTGCTTCAGGATTATTTTAGTACCCTGTCTCCTGTCTCTTATACACATCTGACGCTGCCGACGAAGCTAGAAGTGT
>CAMQTN010000119.1 GCA_947037115.1 uncultured Lachnospiraceae bacterium | reverse complement strand
ACACTTCTAGCTTCGTCGGCAGCGTCAGATGTGTATAAGAGACAGGTAATTACACAACTTGTGGTATACTTTATCTACGGACGTGTTTTGAGAGTGAAAAAATAAATATATATAAGAAAATAAGAGGTGATAAAATGGTAAAAAAAGAGATGATTGCCATGCTTCTGGCAGGCGGTCAGGGAAGTCGACTGGGAGTGCTTACATCAAAGGTGGCCAAGCCTGCGGTGTCTTTTGGAAGTAAGTACAGGATCATAGACTTTCCGTTGAGTAACTGTATCAATTCCGGCGTAGACACGGTTGGCGTGCTCACACAGTATCAGCCGCTTCGGTTGAACACACATATCGGTATCGGTATTCCCTGGGATCTGGACAGGAATATTGGCGGCGTCACGGTTCTGCCTCCTTATGAGAAGAGTGCAAACAGTGAATGGTACACCGGTACGGCGAATGCGATATACCAGAATATTGCCTACATGGAGACCTATGATCCTGAGTATGTATTGATTCTTTCCGGAGATCATATTTATAAGATGGATTACGAGGTGATGCTCGATTTCCACAAGCAGAATGGGGCTGAAGTGACCATCGCGGTTATGCCTGTGCCTATGGAAGAGGCGAAGCGCTTCGGTATCATGATTACCGATGAAAACCGCAGGATCACGGACTTTGAGGAAAAACCGGCGAATCCCCGCAGCAATCTGGCGTCGATGGGTATTTATATCTTTAACTGGAAGACGCTTAAGGAAGCGCTTCTGGCCAATTCGCAGCAGCCGGGACTGGACTTTGGCAAGCATCTGATTCCTTATTGCCATAAGAAAGGCGCGCCTCTCTTTGCATATGAGTTTAACGGTTACTGGAAGGATGTGGGAACGCTTCATTCCTTCTGGGAGGCAAACATGGAGCTGATCGATATCGTGCCCGAGTTTAACCTCTACGAAGAGTATTGGAAGATCTACACGAAGAGCGAGATCCTTCCGCCGCAGTACCTGTCCTCTGACAGTGTGGTGGAAAAGAGCATTATCGGAGAGGGCTGCGAGATCAGTGGACAGGTTTACAATTCCGTAATCGGATGCGGCGTTACCATCGGAGCCGGCACGGTGGTCCGTGATTCCATTATTATGAACCAGACATGCATCGGGGAAAACTGTGAGCTCTATAAAGCGGTTGTCGCGGAGAATGTAGAGATTGGGGATCATGTCAGACTGGGGATCGGGGAGGCCGTTCCCAACGAGACAGACCCAGGCATCTATGACCATGATCTCGTGACGGTAGGCGAGAAGAGCGTGATTCCCAAGGGAATCACGGTAGGGAAAAATTCGGTGGTCTTCGGCGTTACGACGGCGGACGACTATGTGGACGGAAATCTTCCCAGCGGCAAAACTTTAATTAAGGCAGGTGATAAATCGTGAGAGCAATCGGAATAATCTTAGCAGGTGGTAATAATCACAGGATCAAGCAGTTGACCCAGAAGCGTGCGGTATGTGCGATGCCTATTGCGGGAAGCTACAGGGGTATCGACTTTGCGCTCAGTAACATGTCAAATTCCCATATCAATAAGGTGGCCGTACTTACACAGTATAATGCGGGCAGCCTGAATGAGCACCTGAGTTCCTCAAAGTGGTGGGATTTCGGACGTAAGCAGGGCGGCTTGTTTGTACAGACGCCTGCGGTGACGGCGGAGAGTAATGCCTGGTATCGCGGCACAGCGGATGCGATTGCACAGAACCTGTCTTTCCTGAAGAACAGCCATGAACCCTATGTGGTGATTGTTTCCGGTGACTGTGTCTACAAGATGGATTATAATAAGGTTTTGGAGTATCATATCGAAAAGAAGGCCGATATCACCATAGTCTGCAAGGACATGAGCCCGGATGTGAATGTGGAGCGTTACGGTACTCTTAAGATGAATGAGGACAGCCGCATTGAGGAGTTTGAGGAGAAGCCGGTGGTTGCCAAGTCCAACACCATCTCCTGCGGTATCTATGTAGTAAGAAGACGTCTGCTGATTGAGATGATTGAGAAGTGCAGGGAAGAGGACCGTTACGATTTTGTAAAGGACATTCTGATCCGTTACAAGAACCAGAAGAGGATTTACGGTTATAAGCTCAGGGAATACTGGAGCAACATCGCCACGGTAGAAGATTATTTCAGGACGAATATGGATTTCCTGAAGCCGGAGATCAGAAATTATTTCTTCAAGCAGTATCCCGATGTTTATTCTAAGGTGGACGATCTGCCCCCGGCAAAGTATAATGTAGGTGCAAAGATCAAAAACAGCCTGATATCCAGCGGCTGCATTGTCAACGGCACGGTGGAAGACTCTGTGATCTTTAAGGAGACATACATTGGAAGTAACTGCTACATCAAAAATTCCATCATTCTGAATGATGTGTATATTGGAGATAATACGCACATAGAGAATTGTATCGTGGAGAGCAGAGGCACGATTCGTGCAAACTCCTACCACAAGGGCGAGGATGGCATAGAAATTGTGGTAGAACATAACGACAGATATTCCCTTTGACCAAATGGCAAGTTTATGTTATGATATGCAAGATATGTGTTGGGGGAACGAGGGGTGATTGCCAAGAAGATTTAGGTTGTCTGTATTAGGGGCATAATTAATTAAATGTTTATTACAAGCTACGTGGCTTGATGGGTATGACTTGTGTAGAAAGCTTGTGAAACCCGGTAGGATCCATACCGGTATCATATGATAAGGAGGCTGAGCTTCATGAGAATTACTGATGTCCGCGTGCGTAAAATGACTCAAGACAGCAAGATGAAAGCAATCGTCTCGATCACGATTGACGATGAATTCGTAGTTCATGACATTAAAGTAATTGAAGGCGAAAAGGGCCTGTTCATAGCTATGCCGAGTAAGAAGGCGTCGGATGGTGAATATCGCGATATTGCGCATCCGATCAATTCAGAAACTCGGGACAGGATTCAGAGAATTATCCTGGAAAACTATGAAAAGGCGCTGCTAGAACCGAATACTGAGTAGCATTAGGATGAGATTGAGAGAAGGACGCGAGAGCGTCCTTCTCTTGTCATGCAGGCAGAATTCTTTTTTATTGCGCAGAGATGCAGATATTGATAAAATAGAAAAACAGACAAAAAACAGAAGTGAGGGAACTATGTACATCATCGTAGGATTGGGAAACCCCGACAGAAAATATCTGAATACCAGACACAACATCGGTTTCGAGGTGATTGATGCGATCGCGGAGAAAAATGACATTGTGCTCGGAGAACAAAAACATAAGGCTGTGATCGGCAGGGGAATGGTGGCCGGACAGAAAGCGGTTTTGGTAAAACCGATCACTTATATGAATTTGAGTGGTGAGAGCGTCCGATCCGTCATAGACTTTTATAAAGTGGACGAGAAGAGCGAATTGATCGTGATTTCTGATGATATCAGCCTGGATGTGGGGCAGATCCGGATTCGTAAGCGCGGAAGCGCCGGCGGCCACAACGGCTTAAAAAATATTATTCTGCATCTGGGACATGATTCCTTCATGCGGGTGCGTATGGGTGTGGGAGACAAGCCGCCGAAGCTTGATCTGGCAGATTATGTGCTGGGACATTTTTTGCAGGAGGAACGGGAAGCGGTGAATGAGAGTGTGAGGAATGCGGCCCTGGCCATAGAGACGATTATCACGGAAGGGCCGGACGCCGCCATGAACCGGTATAACGCGCGTAAACGGCCGAAACAGGAGAGTGGAGAAGACGGCGCATGACCCGGCGGCTTCGGAAAAGCAGACAGGACAATGACGGAAAGAGGTTTGCATGAGAGCATTATTGGCCCCGCTTTCAGAGCTGGGAGAATACGAAGAAATCAGGGAACTCCTTGCAAGGAGAAAGGTATCCGTGGCTTTGAGCGGCTGCGCGGATTCACAAAAACTGCATATGATCTATGGATTGAGTCAGGGGTTTCGCCTTAAGCTGATTGTTACTTTTAATGATCTGCGGGCGAAAGAGCTGTATGAGGATTATCAATTTTATGACAGGAATGTCATGTTATATCCTGCCAAGGATCTGATTTTCTTTCAGGCGGATATCCACGGCAACCAGCTGACCAGGGAACGGATCAAGGTTTTCCGCAGACTGGCGGAGAAAACGCCCCTGACGGTGATTACAACTTATGATGCGCTGATGGCGCCGCAGGTGCCCATGCAGAACTGGCAGGAGCATGTAATTTCCATAAACAGGGGGTCGGTCGTATCTGAGAGCGGTCTGGCGGCCCTGCTTGCGGGACTTGGATATGAGCGGTGCGATCAGGTGGAAGCGCCGGGCCAGTTCAGTATCCGGGGCGGCATTGTCGATATTTTTGACCTGACAGAAGAAAATCCTTACCGGATTGAGCTGTGGGGAGATGAGGTGGAGTCTATCCGCAGTTTTGACGTTTTGAGCCAGCGTTCCATCGAGAAGCTGGAGTCACTGTGCATCTATCCTGCCACAGAACTGATTCTGTCGAAGGACGGACTGGCGGAGGGGCTGAAAAAGATCCAGAAAGAGGGAAAAAAGCAGGCGGAGACCCTCAGGAAGCAAATGAAAACAGAGGAGGCACACCGCGTTGAGACGCAGATGAGGGAACTTACAGAGACCCTTGTGGAGCTGGGAGTTTCTTATAATACGGTAAACCTGGAGAGCTATGCGCGGTATTTCTATCCGGAGCTTAAGTCCTTCGCGGAGTGCTTTGCCGGAGAGGAGAGCTGTGTTTTTCTGGATGAACCCATCCGCATCAAAGAACATGTGGACGCGGTGGAACTGGAATTTCGGGAGAGCATGGCGCATCGGGCGGAGAAGGGCTATATTCTGCCGGGGCAGATGGACGTACTGTTTTCCGCGTCGTCGGTGGCGGCGGGGCTGGAGAATATGAGACTGTTGAATCTCTCTGCCATGGAGGGGAAAAATCCCCTCGTAAAGGCGGAACAGAAGTTTGCCGTGCAGGCCAGAAGTCTTCCTTCCTATAATAACAGCTTTGACGCGCTGGTGAAGGATCTGAAAGCCTATAAGAAAAAGGGCTATCGTATTCTTTTGCTCTCAGGCTCCCGAACCCGTGCAAAGCGGCTGGCAGAGGATCTGCGGGAACAGGAGATCAGTGCTTTTTATACGGAGGATCCCATGCGGGAGGTGCAGCCCGGGGAAGTGATGACCGGCTATGGCAGGGTACGAAAAGGTTTTGAGTATCCGCTGCTGCAGTTCATGGTGATTGCGGAGAGCGATATTTTTGGCGCCCAGAAAAAGAAAAAGAGAAAGAAAAAACGTTACGAAGGACAGAAGATCAATGATTTCAATGATCTGAGAGTGGGCGACTATGTAGTGCATGAGAGCCACGGCCTGGGGGTTTATCAGGGGATCGAGAAAGTGGAAGTGGATCATGTGGTGAAGGACTACATGAAGATTTCTTACCGGGACGGCGGGATCCTTTATGTACTGGCGACGGGGCTTGACGTGATACAGAAGTATGCCTCGGCGGACGGCGGGACGAAGCCGAAGCTCAATAAGCTGGGCACACAGGAATGGACAAGGACAAAGTCCAAAGTGCGCACGGCGGTGGAAGAGATTGCCGGAGATCTGGTGGAGCTTTACGCCGCCAGACAGGAGGGCAAAGGATACTGCTATGGGCAGGATACGGTCTGGCAGAGAGAGTTTGAGGAGATGTTTCCTTTCGAGGAGACGGAGGATCAGACGACGGCTATCGCGGCCACCAAAAATGATATGGAGAGCGAAAAGATCATGGACCGCCTGATCTGCGGCGATGTGGGTTACGGAAAGACGGAGATTGCCATCCGTGCCGCCTTCAAGGCCGTGCAGGAGAATAAGCAGGTGGTATATCTGGTGCCTACCACCATCCTTGCGCAGCAGCACTATCATACCTTTGTACAGAGAATGAAGGACTTTCCCGTGCGGATTGACCTGCTCTCCCGTTTCCGGACCGCCGCAGAACAGAAGAAGACCATAACGGATCTGAAGAAGGGCATGGTGGATATTGTGATCGGCACCCACCGGGTGCTCTCTGCGGATGTGGAATATAAAGATCTGGGCCTTTTGATTATCGACGAGGAACAGCGTTTCGGTGTGGCCCACAAGGAGAAGATCAAAAAACTGAAAGAAAATGTGGATGTGCTGACGTTGACAGCCACCCCCATCCCCAGAACCCTGCATATGAGTCTGATCGGGATTCGGGATATGAGTGTACTGGAGGAGGCGCCCGAGGACAGACTGCCGATTCAGACTTTTGTCTGCGAGTACAATGAGGAGATGGTCCGGGAAGCCATTGTCAGGGAACTTGCCAGAAAAGGACAGGTCTACTATGTCTATAACCGGGTCAACAATATAGCCGATATCGCGGCCGGCATCAGCGACCTGGTGCCGGAGGCCGATGTGGCGTTCGCCCACGGACAGATGAAGGAAGCGGAACTGGAACGGATTATGTATGATTTTGTCAGTGGAGAAATTGACGTGCTGGTGTCCACCACCATCATAGAGACGGGATTGGATATCTCCAACGTCAATACCATGATTATCCACGACTCCGATCAGATGGGATTGTCCCAGCTCTATCAGCTTCGGGGCCGCGTGGGACGTTCCAACCGGACGGCCTACGCCTTCCTCATGTATAAGAGAGATAAAGTGCTCAAGGAGGTGGCTGAGAAGCGTCTGGAGGCCATCAGGGAATTTACCGAGCTGGGGAGCGGCTTTAAGATCGCCATGCGGGATCTGGAGATCCGTGGCGCGGGAAATCTCCTCGGCAAAAGCCAGCACGGTCATATGCAGGCGGTGGGCTATGATCTCTATTGCAAGATGTTAAATGAGGCGGTCAAGACGAAAAAGGGCATTTCGGTGATTGAGGATTTCAATACCCTTGTGGATCTGGATGTGGACGCCTATATTCCGCCGGAATACATTGTGAACGAGGTGCAGAAGCTGGATATCTACAAAAGGATTGCGGGTATCGAAAACGAGCGGGAGTGCGACGATATGCGTGAAGAATTGCTTGACCGATTTGGTCAAATTCCAAAGTCCGTGGACAATCTTCTGCGGATTGCGCTGATCCGTTCCCACGCCCACAGGCTTTATATGCCCGAGGTGAAGGGGAAAAATGAGAGGGTGAGCTTTACCCTGAGGCCTGACGCGCCGATCCGGGTGGAAAATATCCCTGTTCTGATCAGCGACTATAATGGGAAACTGAAGTTCGACCCTAAGGGCGGCCCGGCGTTCTATCTCAGCTATCGGAAGTGCGGGGTGATTGAGAAGGATGAGGAGACGTTGATTACGCTGACCCAGGAGGCGCTTTCGAAGATGGAGGAGAGGCTGCTGGCGGGAGCCGTATGATTGTGAAAGATATCGGAAGGAAATTTGGAATAAGGAAGTGGTTGAGGAATGGGGCAGAGGAATCTGCCCCGTTTGGCTGTTATACGTAACTTTTGGAGAACTTAAATGACAATTTGAATATTTTGTTGTAAAATAAATTTGTAAAATTACGCAAGGAGGCTGTTCGATGATTGACAACAGGAAGGAACAAGAGAGAGATGAACTTCACCGTACCATATGGCATATGGCGAATGACCTTAGAGGCAGCGTAGATGGCTGGGATTTTAAACAGTATGTGTTAGGTATGCTGTTTTACAGATATATTTCAGAAAATTTTGTAAAATTCGTAAATGCAGGAGAAGTAGAAGCAGGCAATAAAGATTTTGATTATGCAAAGTTAGAGGATGAAGCAGCAGAAGAAGCAAGGGAGGATCTGGTGCAATCAAAGGGATATTTTATTTTGCCCAGTCAACTATTTTGTAATGTAAAAGAGAAAGCACAAAACAATGAAAATCTGAATGAAACGCTGGAAAGCGTGTTTAGAAATATAGAAGGTTCTGCACAGGGACATGATAGCGAGGACGACTTCAAGGGATTATTTGATGATATTGATGTGAATAGTAATAAATTGGGCGGCACTGTAGCTAAGAGAAATGAAAAACTGGTTAGGCTCTTGAATGGTGTTGCGGATATGAAGTTAGGGGATTATCAGGATAATACCATTGATGCATTTGGTGATGCTTATGAGTTTTTAATGGGTATGTACGCGTCCAATGCAGGAAAGAGTGGCGGGGAGTATTATACGCCGCAGGAAGTTTCAGAACTTCTGACAAGAATCACTGTATTGGGAAAGAAAGAGGTAAACAAGGTTTATGATCCGGCTTGTGGAAGCGGATCGCTTTTGCTGAAATTTGCAAAAGTTTTGGGAAAAGAAAATGTGCGTCAGGGATTTTTTGGACAGGAAATCAATATTACTACATATAATCTTTGCCGCATCAATATGTTCCTGCATGATATCGGATATGAAAAATTCAGTATTGGTCATGGAGATACTTTGACAGAGCCGTTGCATTGGGATGATGAGCCATTTGAGGCGATTGTTTCCAATCCACCGTATTCCATCAAATGGGAGGGCGATGATAATCCGATTCTTATTAATGATGAGCGTTTTTCTCCCGCTGGTGTGCTTGCGCCGAAATCAAAAGCGGACTTGGCATTTATTATGCATTCTCTGTCATGGCTTGCGACAAATGGAACAGCAGCTATTGTATGCTTTCCCGGTGTCATGTATCGTGGTGGTGCGGAGCAGAAAATCCGTAAATATCTGGTTGATAATAACTATGTGGAATGTGTGATACAGCTTCCTGGCAATCTTTTCTTTGGGACAAGTATTGCCACTTGTATCATTGTGTTGAAAAAGAATAAGGTGGAAAACAGTACGTTATTTATTGATGCTTCCAAGGAATGTGTGAAAATTACAAATAATAATAAGTTGACTGAGGAAAACATTCAAAATATTTTAGCGGCATATGAGAAAAGAGAGAATAAACAATTCTATGCAGCAGTAGTGGCGAATGATAAGATTATTGAAAACAGCTATAATCTTTCGGTTTCGTCTTATGTGGAGCAGGAGGATACAAGAGAGAAGATTGACATTGTGAAGTTAAATATGGAAATTAAGGAGATTGTAGCGAGAGAAGAACAACTTCGGGCGGAAATTGATAAGATTATTGCGGAGATTGAGGTGGGGAAATGAGATTATCAGATGTTTTGTCAAAACCGCCTAAAAGGGAGTATATACAAGTTGACGGATTTTTAAAAGGAAAAAAAGGGAATATAGGACAACAGGTGGACTTGACGGTTGGTAATATTGCTTTAAATTATTTCTGCTCGGAATGTGATGACTTGAGAACTTATTATTCGAAAGGAAAGTTGACAGCAGTTTTTGTTGATAAAGATACTATTAGTATTGATGCGGCTTTAGAGTGTGGGTCTTGTAAGAATTGTACACAAGTATGGTTTTTGGTTCATTCGGAAAATGATATTACTTCCGTTGCACCGAAAATAAGAATTTTGAAATTGGGTAGACATTTATCAGAAAAAGTAGCCATTTACGGGACAAAATATGGTGAATACTCTACTTTACTGGATAAAGCCGAATTGGCATATAATAATAATTTAGGTGCGGGAGCTATTATATATCTTAGAAAGATATATGAAAAAATCACAATATGTACTGCACAGCAAATGAATATACAATATCAGCAATACGAGGGAGGCAATCCCAAAAATTTTCGAGAATTGCTTGAAGAAGTTGATAAGCAATGTTCAATTATTCCGTTTGAATTCAAGAAGAATGGCTATAAGCTCTTTAGAGAGTTAAGTGGATTGGTACATGGAAACTGTGATGAGGGACTTGGATTGCTAAAATATGAGGCGTTAAATGAAAACACTAATCCCCCAGCTATGCTGGGGAGAATAGAGTAAGCTGTAGC
>CAMQTN010000118.1 GCA_947037115.1 uncultured Lachnospiraceae bacterium | reverse complement strand
ATGAGCGCTAGTCTCGTGGGCTCGGAGATGTGTATAAGAGACAGATAATCTTCTATACATTCAGGATAAACTTCTTCTTCTCACTTATTATGAAACCATGTAGCAGCTTGTTCTTTTAAATTGGGGGCTTTGTCTTAAAGTAATATAAGCGTATTCACTCATATTTTTCCTCCTGACTTCCGATTTTCCATCCCGGTTCGATGTTCGCTCTCAATATCAAAATTATACCTCAATTCTTTATAGATTTCCATACACAGTGACACCCTATATCCACGCTCTGACTGTTTCATACCAACGCGCCATTGCAAATCCATCAGCTTTACAGTAAGCTGGTCTTCCAAATGTAAAAGTGACCAGTGTAATATCAGTCAGATATTCATTAAAAAATGAATTCATATTTTATTACCTTTCTTTGCTCCTTTATATAATTATGTTATATCGAGATCAACTCTGCTTCTTCTAATACACTTGTTTTCTCAAACAGGCGTGCCGTATCAAGCACTAAGCAAGCGGAACACAACGTGCTGGACGCAGTCCAATCTTTATTTTTGTAAGCAAAAATATCATCTCCATTCCTCTAAATCAAAAAATAGAATTCTAAGTATTTAGGTGAGAAGCATCATTCACCCGTCTGCATTTCTTGCCATCTGCAGGATCACAGACTCAAAAATTTTCAAGTGTTCTTCCGGTATCCCGGCAAACATACTGTGTATGTAATCATATACCCGTCTTAAAATATCCTCCTGCATCTCTCTGGTCTTTTCTGTCAGCACCAGTTTTTTGTACCGGCCATCCGATTCCAGACTCTCCCGGCGCAGATAACCGCCCTGCTCCAGATTATTGATCAGACTGGTGACCGATGACCCTTTGATTCCCAAAAATTCTTCCAAGTCCTTTGGGAAAATATCCCCCCTGTCATTTTCCACAATGAGGTAATGAAGGACGACCCCCTGGATGCAGGTTAACTGGGAATCAGAAAAACAGCTTGCGAAATGCCGCTGCATTTTCCGGTTCATTTTATCATACTGTTCCATCAATTTCTTTTCGTCCATAACCGCACCCCAAAATAATTAGAATCCTATGTATTAAAAAGCATTTTATACCTCTGCAAATCAAAAGTCAATAGTCAAAATATCAGTCCACTGTTTTTTACTGATTTAAAATTATGGATAGACAGGGCGTCTTTTACCATCAAATGGCTTCGTCTGCCCTGTCATCACATCTGCGCGCCTCAGCTACTCATGATCCCTCCTGCTTTCCTTTCGCAGTACAACGCTGCTGATCACGCTAACGCCGCCCAATACTGTGCAAAATTTTGAGGAAAAAGCAATTCCTGCCGCCGCCAGACCAGCACCGACAATAAGATTACATACCGCAGCCGCTTTTAACGTTTTCTTTTCCGGGTTGGGAAGTTTTACGGAAACTCCCAATGTGTGATTCAGCTTTTCGCAAGCCTGATTCAATTCTTTAATCATCCTGACCTCCTTAAGATATTAACTGTATGCCGTGATTTACAACAAGCAACACGCTGTGCAATACCGATAAGCGAATACTGGGAGCTGTCTCAAATTCTGTCATAAGAATCTCCCTTACTCGAAAATGTCTGCCACAAGGCTATCCACCATAAAATCATAAACAGTGAAATAATCACACGTGGCAGAAAGTGCTTCTTTTGCGCTTATGGTTGACAGCAGTGCGCTCAAAATTCCATAGGCCAAAGTTTCCTCTATTTTCAGACTTAAGTTTGCTGCATGAATAACCTGTCTGAAAGAATCAAGACTGTATAATTTGATTTTCTTAACCATTTCTTCGGGAATCTTTGTCACAAAAGACTGAAAATCCGGCGTATGGACATTGTACAGGAACGGCTTGCTGTCGTATTCCCGGAAAAGGATTTTCATGGACTGTGCAAATCCCTCTTTCGTCTGGCTGTTCCTGTTTATATCGATCATTTTTTCAGTCAGCCCTCTTTGTACGTTCATGATTGTTTCAAAAAATAAATCTTCTTTTGTCGGGTAAAGCGTATAAAAAGTGCCGATAGATATATCTGCTTTGTCGCATAAATTTTTAATGCCTGTCTTTTTGTACCCTTGCGCTATCCAACATTCCTCACATAAATCTTCCAGCTTTTTGCGGATCGCTTTTTTATCAGCCTCCGAAAGGACTGGCTTTGATGGCATAATTATATTTCTCCTTTCCTTTTCCAAATATCTTTTGCGAATATTCGTATTATATATTCGCAAATAGATAATAGCATGGATCTGAGATATTGTCAAGCAGGGGATTCTATGCCTCTGCTTTCAAGACAGTGCCATAATATGAAATGCCGCCGCATATGGCTGTAATCCATAGCGGCGGTCTGCTGATTCGTCTTTTATTTGATTCAACACAATGCAGGAATAAACCTGGTAAACAGAAACTGAGCCCCATCGGTTTACCAATAGATACCGAAAGCAGGTGCGGTGGAAACTTCTTCCTCTTTGCTTTCCGAATCCTGAGCATGTGTAAGAGTCAGGGACACCGACTTGTCGCTGTATCCTTCCGTACCCGGAACCTTTAATTCTATTTCCACGGTTTCTCCTGCAGCATAATACTGGAGAATCTCTTTCAGCTCTTCGATGCCGGCAACATCCTTACCGTCAAATCCTGTAATCACGTTCCCCTTTGTGATCCCCGCAGCCTCTGCGGCGCCGCCCGCTGTTACTTCCGCAACATAGACGCCCGTGGGAATACCATAATTCTGGCTGACAGACGCATCAACGGTGATCCCGGAAATACCGATGTTGGATTGCTGGTCTTCCTCCACTTTCGTTCGGGTGGTCTCATTCATTAGTGTTTCGATGATATCGGAAACTCTGGACATCGGAATTGCATAACCCATGCCCTCAACCTGCGTACTTGACATTTTTGCAGAATTTATGCCAACTACCTCACCATTCATATTGACCAGTGCCCCGCCGCTGTTACCGGGGTTAATGGCCGCATCCGTCTGTATATAGGTCGGCATTTCCTCGCTTTCTGTAGAAGTTCTGACCACACTGTTACCGCTGGCAATAGAACGGTCTTTAGCGCTTACAATGCCCGTAGTCACAGACTGCCCGTAGCCAAGAGCATTGCCAATTGCAACAACCTGTTCTCCCACCTTTAGCGCGTCTGAATCTCCGATCGAGGCAACTTTAATCTGCGCCATTGTATCCGCCAAAATGCTGTCCAGTGGAATTGCAATAACGGCAAGATCATTGGCAGAGTCCGTCCCCTTAATGTTTGCCTCATACACCTGATTATCAACGAAGCAGACAGAAATCGTATCTGCGTCTTCCACAACATGACAGTTCGTGACCACCAGCAGCTCATCCGCATTTTTTCCGATAATGAAGCCGGAACCGGCGCTTTCCGTTTCCATAACCTGCGATTGGCCTCCATACCCGAACATGTTGAAATAGTTCTTAATTTCCTGAACGGATTTGTTGGTAATGGAAACAATGGATGGCATCACAGCTTCCGCAATCTCCGAAACATCCATGTTTCCTCCGGCGGTCTGTACTGCCGGGAGCGTTGCAGTCTGCGTCACATTTTGTAACTCCTGACCACCTGTCAGGGCGGCCTGATCTGACGTATTGTTTTCTGCCGCAGCGGCATAAGTGAAATGGCCGGCGGCATAATTCACAGTCTGGAAGGTTCCTGCCGCTACCCCTCCGAACAAAGCGGCGCTTAACGTGATCACACCGATCCTTTTTACAACACGTCCCACCTTTTTGCCATGCTGCTTTTTTGATTTCGGTGCAGGAGCCTGATTAAGTTCACCGCTCTGGAAACCACCCTGATAATACATTTCGTCCCTGTTTTCAAAATTGTTGTTATACCATGACATAACCTTCACTCCTCTTCCTAAGAATTAAGAATTTCTGTTTTCCTGTTTCTATAGTCAGAGTATAGTGAAAAAATGTGATTAATTTGAGGTATTTCTGTGATAAATCTGCGTTTACTTTGTGAAAAAAATGTGAAAAGTCCACCGGCCTGAAGGAAAAGTTTCCTGTCAATCGTCATCGCTCATATTTCCAAACAGTTCTGTTACCTCTGCCTCAGTCATATAGGCAACGCCTGTAATTTTGTTATCCGCATCACGGATGATTTTAATATTAACGGTTCCCTTCGGATTCATATTCAGCGTGTAAAAAGATTTGTTGGCCCGGATGTCCAGAAAGATACGGGCTAACTGCCCCTGATAATAATAATTCTTGCCGTCAGTCGTAACGCCTGCGGCCTGATATTCCGCCCTCTGCATCTCTTCCCATTCCTGTTCCCGCTCATCTAATTCTTTATCACGATCCAACGCCTTGAACAGCACAGACTGGAAGCTCCACTTTTCATCTTCCAGCGCCCGGTCCAGCCAGTCTTCCAGCGCATCCTCACCCATATGCATGGTCAGAACGGAAAAAAAGGATATGTCCCCATCCTCGTAAATGGTTTCCGCCAAATGCGGGATTAAGGCACAATCTTCAGCCAGCAGATTGACAGCGGCTCCCATAAACGCAATATCACCATCCGCATAAATCCTGTCCAGCCATACGCCCTGCGCTTCCTCATCCAGTTGAAGGAACGCCAGCTGGAACAGCGGCAGACTGCCGGCTTCATAATATTTCTCAGCCATCAGTGCATACCTGTCACTGTGTGTACCCGCCTCCCCCTGTGTGGGAAGTGCATTTTCTCCATTCAAGTCTGATACCTGGAGCTTCCCCGGCTCCTGGCCGGATGCTTCGGCAACAGAGTAAACGCCAAGAAAAGCCGCCCCGCAAATCACGCCCAGCGTCAGCGCACCTGTTAAAAACCGCATGGCTTTTGTCTTTCTCCTGAAATTCATAATAGCACCTAACCTTTCTTTCAACAGCCTCTTATTCTCGCTCAAGGTAACAGCTCCCAGATTTTCCCTGTATCTGCCGACCGCCGCCATGGCGTCAAGCAGAGTTTTTCCATAATCCTGCGCACTGTCGCATCCCGTTTTTTCAAGAACCGCCTCATCGCAGGAAAATTCACACGCTTTCGTAATCTCCCGACACATCAGATGCACAAGGGGATTAAACCAGTGCATACAGACCGTAATCTGAACCAGCCATTTATAAAACATATCCCGCCGTTTATAGTGGGTCAGCTCATGCAGGACGATGTACTGAAAATCCCTTTCTGAAATGTCCACCTTCGGAAGCACGATACACGGACAAAAAAAACCAATCAACAGTGGCGAAGAAACCAGCGGATTGACACATAGCTCTATTGGTCTGCGAATACCTGCCCGTTCTGCCACGCCGGAAAGCCGGTCTAATATTTCGGTGTCAGAAACCTGGGTTAATCCGGCCTTGATATACCGAACGAAGTCCTGATAGATCGTCACCTTCCGAATCAGAAGACCCAGAGCCGCCGCCAGCCAGACCAGCCATATATAATCTGTCAGGACCTGCCTCATATTCCAGGACAGACGGAGGACTGGCTGCTCTTTTGCCGAACTGCCCACATTTTCTTTGACCTGTTCTTTTCCGGACTGGTAAACAGGATTGGCTTCAAAAGCATTTTGCGGCTGCGGCAAAGAGGCCGTCCTGGTGACCGCCTGGTCGACAGCCTGATAGATTCTCCCCATCAGATTTGTTTCCGGCCCGAAAGGGATTAGCAGGCGCAAAACGGCAACAAGCCAAATATAATACTGCCATTGCCGGCTGATCTTATCCTTCCAAAAATGTTTGCCCAATAGCATAGCCAGAATGAGCACCCCTCCGGAAAAGGACATGGACAGGAAGATTTTCAAAACTTCACTCATTGTTTCCCCGCCCTTTCTCCAGCAGCCCTTTCAATTCCTCATATTCCTCATCCGCCAGCAGATCGCCCATAATCAGGTTGGAAACCAGCCCTTTCACATTTCCCTCATAGATTTTATCCAGAAAATTCCTTGTCTGCGCTGTCTGGTATTCTGTCTCTGAAACGAGGGTAGTATATTCGTTGCGGCGGCCGATTTTCCTTGCGCTCAAAAACCCCTTGTTCATCAGCCGCGACAGCAGCACAATCAGTGTATTCTTCTGGCACGGCCTGCCGCTGGCCGCAAGCCCGTCCATGATGTAGGAAAACAGCGTCACCTCTGACTGGTTTCCCCACACGATTTTCATAATTTCAAGTTCAGCATCAGATAGTTGTTGTGCCATGTTCCTTCTCCTTTCCAAATGTATAACATAGTGTTGTCATTAAATATAACACAGTGTTATATATTTGTCAAGCAGCTGTCGCACACGCTCCTCATTCACCTGTCAGCAGGCTCAGGGCTGCCATTCTGCCGCCTCATCCCCGTAAAATGCAGACATTTATTTGGACACGCCTCCACGCATCTGCCGCATCGGATACATTCCGGGGAACGGGATATTTCCCGGACAGAGAGCGCAACCGGACAGGATTTCTCACAGGCCATACAGGAAATGCACTGCTCCTTTTCCCAACGGATCCGGACAAGGCTGAAACGGTTGAACCATCCATAGATTGCGCCTAAGGGACACAGATACTGGCAAAACGGGCGGTAAACCTTGACGGATAAAACTATAATCAAAAGTAAAATCCCGAGCTTCCAGAAAAAGAGCCCTCCTGCCTGAGTGCGCAGCATCCCGTTTGCGGCAAGCAGCGGAAGGGCCCCGAACAGCGTACCCGACGGGCACAGATATTTACAAAACGCTGGAACCTTCGCGAATCCTCCAAATAAAAACATCGATCCGACGCCCACCAGAAGAAACAGAACAACATACTTTCCATATTTCAAAATGTGATGCAGCGGAAGGATTTTCCTTTTGCGAAAAACCGGGATTTTATGTAAAAGATCCTGCACCAGACCAAAAGGGCACAGCCAGCCACAGACAAAGCGCCCAAGCAGGCTTCCGAACAGGAAGAAAAAACCAAGCGCCGCAAAAGGAACCTGAAATCCCCGCTGATTCAGCAGCGCCTGTAACGCCCCGATGGGGCATGCAGCAACCGCACCCGGGCAGGAATAACAGTTTAACCCGGGAACACAGGCATATTTCAAGTTCCCCTGATATATCTTTCCACTCATGAAACCATAGGCATATCCGTTTGTCATGACTGTAAAAACGATTTGTACGATCAGCCGTAATTTTTTCATGCGTTCACCCGATTCCGATACATTCCATACAGATCATCGTCGCTTTTCTCCATATGGCAGCCAGCTGGCCCTGTGAAATGCCGATACCGAGAAACGCGATTCCGAGCAGTACGCCCCACAACCACACAATCTGTTCAGGATTCTTCCAAAAGCGCATTGATTTTTTCCTCCCACGCTGATTTTTCCATTGCACCGATCACCGTATCCACCACCACCCCGTTTTCATCCACAAAAAAAGTGGTGGGAACAGCAGCCACGTCTGTCAGGAGCGCATAATAGACGGATTCGTTCAAAAGCAGATGTGTGTAATCTGCCCCAGTCTGCTCGATCAGCGCAGCTGCATTGTCAAGCACAGCCGCATCTCCACCTTCCTGCACATCGCTGATAATCCCGATAATCTGGAACTCATCCGGCTCATATTCCCCGGCCAGCTCACCAAGACCCGGCATCTCACTCAGGCACGGATTGCAGTAAGTGGCCCACACGTTTACCATTGTGAGTTTCGACTGCGTAAAGACCGAGGCTGATACGGTATTCCCCTCCATGTCCTGACATTCAAAAACAATCCGGGAAGTTTCACTTCCGTCTTCCTCAGTCAATAATTCTGCCGTTTCCTGTGCAGAACTGTCTCCTCCCCGGTCTGCAGCGTCCGTGCCGTTTTCTCCCCCGCACCCGGCCAGCAGTACAGCCAGTACGATCCCCGTAAAACAGATTTTCCGATATGCTTTCTTCATCTTCGCACCTCATTTCACTTCATTTTAAGGAATATTGTACCCGATTATGTCCACAATCGCAATTCTTTGTTCTGATTAAAGAAAATCACCGCCACAATCGTGGTAAGAAGCTCCGCCACCGGCACCGCCAGCTTCCCCCTGTGGCAAACATGGTACTCAGTCCTACAATCAGTTTGATAACAGGACACACTATATTGAGAACCGACAGAGCGTTAGTACCTGCAAACCGGGCCACAAAAATCGTGTCGACAATCGTATGCACCCCCATAAACAGCATCGTCACCATCGTCGGAAATGCAAATTTTAACAGCGATGTTATGTCAAAATCCTGCGACAGGGGATTTTCTGCCTATTCTTGAAATGGGAAGTTTCCAAAAGGCGGCGGCCAAATTGGGCTATACGCAGTCTACGGTAACATTTCAAATAAAACAGCTTAAGAAGAATTAGCTTTGAAATTTTTTGAGAAAACAGGCAGACACATGGAGCTTACACAGGTTAATTAACCGTCACCATGTCTGGATTAGTCTTAAAATACATCGCTCTTGAAATTTTGCCTTTCTCTAAATATTGATTCTCCAAAAGATTCCCAAGAACCTGTTTTCTCAAATATGTTGAATCACTTATTCCAAGATACTCTGCAATCTCTGAAACCTTGTGTGCCTGATAGTAACAGAACGAAAGTATCTTTTCATCATAGTCCGTTCCATTCGGTACAGGGGTAAACGTAAGTACAGGAATATTACTATCTTCTACGCCTTCCACATATGTCAGATCCGGCAACACCAGCGTAAAATGATCCGATGAAGAATAAATATAAGGACTATGCGCCTGATCCTTTTCCGCATATTCTTCTATGATTTTGTCAAACCCGGTGCCCGCAGCCTCCATTACATTACAGCTCACCAGCACTGCTGCAATGAGCTCATTTCTTCTTTTAGAAATAATTCCTGACAGATCATATGTTTTTCCTAATTTCTCTCCTCTGTAAAAACTACCTGGCGATGATATTTCCAGCCTGTCTTTAAACATATCTACCTGAATTTGTGTTCCGTCAAGGAAATAGTCACGATGTGCAACTGCGTTTATAACACCCTCAAACAAGGCCCTCTGTGGATATGCATCAATATTCTTTCTTGTATTTTCCAGCTTAATCATTGAATGGTTCATTCGCTGTGTCACAAATTCCATAATATAATTTATCACAGAAATAATATTCCCATGAAAGCGGTTAAGTGTCACGATCCTCTCATTTCCCTTATTGAACCCTGAAAATACTGAACACTGAACCTCCGTCTTTTTCTCCTGATAATTATCCTCGAACAGTACTGCCCCGTTTGCAAGCAGCCCTTCCTCATTATAAAATCCCATTGACTGTAAAGCTTTTTCTGTCAGAGCCTTGCCATTATTATGAGAGGCGTAGAATTCACGAAGAGTATTAAAATTTGATGCTTCATATTGCTTATCTGTAATCAGAATGTCATACTGAGTGTTTTTGCTTTTCACACTCATTTCTATAATTTCCTCATAAGTTGCACCATTGGTAAATCCATCTCTTCTCATGAAAATAGAAGGGATGTTCTTATATTTCAAAATTACCGGTTTAATAACAGATTCGGGAATTTGAACGCAAATAATGAATCTCTCATTTCCATTTATTTCATAACGGATAAATGATATTTTCATCTGTGGCCTCGGAACTAAATGCTCATTTACCTGATTATTAAAATAATTGCGTTCATTGTCCGCCTCGATCCGGTCAAAACCAATCAGCTTATTAGTCTTGTCTTCAACACCAATATAAAACTTTCCACCTGATGCATTGGCGAAACCTGCTATGCTTTTAAGCCAGCCAACAACATCTTCCCGATTCAATTTACCTTTACACTCAAATTTATCGTTTTCCAGTTGTATATCATTTATGATTTCTTCCAAATACACCGAATCACCTCAGACAATTTTTTAATTATTTCAATTCTACTTCAAAGTCACTTCAAAGTCAACTTCAAAGTAACTTCAAACAAATTTCTAATCACCAACCCCCACTTCAAGTGGGGGTTTGAAAAACGCCCCCAAGGGCTC
>CAMQTN010000117.1 GCA_947037115.1 uncultured Lachnospiraceae bacterium | reverse complement strand
GCTAGTCTCGTGGGCTCGGAGATGTGTATAAGAGACAGCTCCTGAATATTCATCTGAAAGCTTCCGTCACCATCCAGACAGATCACCCGCTTTCCTTTCTCGGCCACCGCACAGCCAATCGCCGCCGGGAAACCATAGCCCATTGCAGCACAGCCGGAATTGGTAAACAACCGCTGCCCCTGTTTGATCTGCATTGCCTGAAAAGTAATGACGCAGGCGCTTCCGTTTCCACAGATTACCCGTTCTCCTTCAGGCAATACCGCTGAAAAATCGTGAATAAAGACATAGGGATTAACAGGTGACTCTTTTTGGCGATAAGAGGACAGCACAGACGGATATTTTGCATGGATATTTTTACACCACTGCAGCCACTCCCCATGACCGCCCGTGTTCTGCGGCTGTCCGGCTATTTCCCGCAGTACATCCGCTGCATCCGCATGCACCTTCATATCAATGTCCACTGTAGGTTTATGCAATTCCGTCTCGTCTATGTCCACAACAATTTTATACGCATTTTTTGCAAACTCTTTATAATTGTAACTGACCTGCCGAATATTCATCCGGCACCCCAAAACCAACAATACATCGCTGTTTTGGACAATAAAATTGCCTCCTCTTGTCCCCACACTGCCTGGCCTGCCGCAGTAGAGCGGATGGTCGTCCCACAGGAGATCATGCGCATTCCAAGCTGTCACAACCGGGACCTGCATCACCTGAATCGCCTGTAAAAAAACATCGTATGCCCCCGACAACCGTACGCCCGTACCCGCCAAAATCACAGGTCTCTGCGCTGTTCTGAGTTTTTCCATAATCTGTTTGGTCAGACTTGTATCATAAGGCGGATTCTCGCAAAGCTCCATACTTTCCCGTCCGCTCATGCTCTCAACCATTTCCTGTTCCGGTTCGAAACCGTTCAGCTCCTCTTCCCCCACGTCCTCCGCCTGCACATCTAACGGAATATCCAGCCAAACCGGCCCCTTTCGGCCATGATTGCACAAATACCACGCCTTTTCCAGATGATATCTGATCTCCTTCGCATCGGTAACCATATGCGCATACTTGGTCATGCTTCTGACACAGTCAATAATCTGAAACTCCTGATCTCCCAACTGCCTGAGCGGAACCGACGTCGCCCATGTAGTTGTCTCCCGTTTTACCTGTCCCGAAATTACAAACATGGGAATGGAATCCTGCCATCCACCCAGAACACCCGTAATTGCATTTGTGCCTCCGGGCCCCGAAGTGACACAAACCGCCGCCACCTTTCCCGTCAGCCGGGCGTACCCTTCCGCCGCTATGGAACAGGCCTGCTCATGATGATTGTAAGTACAATGCAGGGCCTCATGATGCCCAAGCGCATCGTTTAAATGCATCGCGCCGCCGCCGGTAACCGTAAAAACATCCGTCACACCGTGCTCGGCCAAAAATTGTGCAATATATTGCGCCACCTTCATTTTCTGTGTTTCCCCCATGATATTCTACTCATACAGTGTATCCGTGATATATTCCATTCCAAACCCAAGTGACCCCAGCCTTTTAATACTGTCCCTTACATCCTGATTGATCTCCTCCGCCTTTTCTCTGCTGAATGAATGATCCATGTTCGGATTCACATAGTTCGGTGCATCCGCCTTCACATAGCCGTCAAATCCGGCAAGCGTCACCCTTTGCACATCCGCTTCACGCAACAGCCCAAACAGCATAATCATCGGATTATCGACAATCAATGCCTGCTCGTCCAGCAGCGCATTATAATTGAATACATAATCGAACGCCCCGGATGCCTTGGTTACATTAGAAGTCGCCAAGGTTAAAAACTGCTCCTCACTCTGACTGAGTTTTGTAGATAAGGTGACATACCGCTTGGCGTTGCTGATAAAGACAGCATCTATCGGTATCCCCTGCGGGATAAAATTAATCGAAATCTTTACCATATCATCTGACGCTCTCTTTGCCAGATATGTCTCGATCCTGTCTCTCTGATCCACAACATGTTTTCCCGGCCCGAGCAGCAGAACCTCTCTGCCCTGAAGCCAATCCCGCAGATGCGCCCGGTCCGCCGTGTCGTCACATTCCCGTTTTTGGTATTCCACATAAAGATGTTCTACATATGCCTGATCATAGGACAGTTTTTTCGAACACTCCAGCTTGTCCAGAATTTCATTGATCGATTTGACAGACAGCTTTTTCTTGTCCATCAGATACGTCACGTAATTCGGATGGCAGTCCTTGGAAGCGGACAGGAAAAACTTAAAAGAATATCCCCACGGAATGTTTTTATACAATTCAAGAATGGTAACGTCAATCGCTTCCAGAAGCTGACTACAGTGATAATGTTTCCCCAGATTGTCATTCATATAAGTGGCAAGCAGTTCCAGCGGCGCATTGCCCGCGCTCTTACCCATACCGTATAACGTTCCGTCTATCACGATTCCCCGCTCGAGCGCCCGCGTTTCCATGATTTCTATACAGTTTGCGTAAGCAAGTTGAAAATTGTTATGGGAATGATAACCGAGACCAATAGACTCCTTCATATGTTCATTTGCAAAATCAAAATAGTGCATCAATTGATTTTTGTGAAGAAGGCCGTAAGTGTCCACCAGCGAGAACGCATAAGGTTCCAGTTCATTCACAAGCCCGATTAGATCCATCAGTTCCGCATCGTCATAACTTGTAATCGAAACCGCCTGCGCAAAAACTTTATACCCCAGCTCCTTAATCTGCCTACAGAAGGCAATGGCGTCTTCCTTTTTCTCTTTTTTAAAGATCACACGGATACCATCCATAAAGCTGTCCGACGCCGGAATCATCCTATCAATGCTGCACGTACCATAATCAATCATTCCGACAATCATGGATTTCTGTTTTTCAAGGCCTGCGTATGTCCGGTTGACAGACTGCGCATCCGGAAAGATAGTCCGGTTTGTGTCGTACTCTCTGGATTCATTCAAGAATCCGATTTCAATAATATCGACCCCGGCGCTCACAAGCCGTTCAAAAATATTTATAATATTATCATGCCCAAATTCCCAGTCATTCAAGTACCCACCGTCGCGCAGGGTACAGTCCAGCAAACTAATTCCCGGCATATAGCAACTCCATTTTTCGTTTATAACATAAAAACAACAATTTCTGATAGCTTATTATATGTTACCGCTCTTTTGATTGTCAACACAGGCATTATGAATAGAATATACCCTCTGTTATCTATCTTTTCTCCCTGTCCCGATAATAAGGTATCGTCCTCTCAATCCCTTCCTCAAACCCAATCTTAGGAATATAACCGGTGTCCTTTGTCAGATCATAGATACTCACACAGGAACTAAACGCCTTTTTAGAATAGGAAGGTATCTCACCGATTCCCAGCGGCAACGCAGGATCGATAAGATCCCTGATCGTCACAATATAATTTTTTAACGGCTTGAATATCCCGCTTCCAATCGCATAATTCTTTTCTGTGATTCCCTTTTCACCGATATACCGAAGCGCTCTTGCAACTTCTTCCACATAGAGGAAATCCCACATCTGCATCAGATCGCCATAGCGCGGCTTTTCCGCGCGCAACAGGCTGACAATCGTATAGGTAATAATATTGCTGTCACGCCGTCCCTCACCAAACGTACTCGGCAGAACAGCCCAGATAAACGGAATTTCCAGCATCCTCGCCCTCGTCTCCAGCATATAGTGCGTAGCAGTTTTCGCCGCTCCATACATATCATTGGGCGTCTGACGGGCATTGACGTCCATAATGCTCTCGCACATAGAATATTCGGCAACTGTTCCCGTAGCGATAAATTTTCCGACCTTCAAGCGTCCCGCAAGTTCCAACATTTTCACGGAGAATCCAATATTATTCAATTGGAGTTCGCAATCGTTCTTTTCTTCCGTCGACACGCCGCCCCATGCAAGGTGGTAAAAAACATCGATACTCCCCTGTTCTTCCGCGCACAGCCGCTCATATTCTTCGGAATCGTATACAATATACCTTACTCGGCTTCCATTTACGAATTCCTCTTTTGTAGAACACTTTCTGGCTAACACGATCACTTCGATTCCCTGCCTGGTCAGCTCCGCTGTCAGCCATCTCCCCACAAAACCCGTTCCGCCTGTCACAATTACTTTCTTCATATTCCTCGTCCCGCCTGTCGAAGTTGCTTTATTCCTGTTCTCCTGTCGCTCTCTGCAAGTTGATCCGTTCCTCCTCCAAAACAATCGGATGATTCATCGTGCGGACATTGATATTTAAAATATATTCTCCCAAAAAGCCAAGGAAAAACAACTGAATCGCACCAATGAAGAATATACCCACGATGATCGCCGCCGTTCCCGCATTAAAATACTGCCAGTTACACAGCTTTAAGATCAGCGTAATCAGAGCAACGATCAGACAAACCGCCCCCAGTCCCATGCCGAGAAACGCTGCCATTCTCATGACAATTTTTGATGAGGATGTAATCCCAAGCATTGCCACATCATAATACTTCATAAAGGAAAACGTGCTCTTGCCAGCTTTTCTCAACTCCTGCGTGTATTCCACTTCTGCATGCCGGTACCCAATTTCCGAGACAATCCCTCTCAAATAAGGCATAGGATCTTTCAGCTTTCTTAACTGCTCAATAAACACCGCATCATATAACCCAAAACCGTCATACTGGCTGATATGCTCCGTCTCCGATATTTTTTTTAAAATACCATAGTACATACCCCTGATCAGATACATCAACTTATTTTCCCTGCTCTTTGACTTGATGCCAAGAACAATTTTATAACCGTCCTCCCACCTGCGGACCATTTCGGGAATAATCTCCGGCGGATCCTGCATATCCGCAAACATCAAAACAGCGCAGTCACCCTCCGCCTGCGACAGTCCGTAAAAACAGGACCTGGAAAAGCCAAAGTTTGTCGCATTAAAAATAGCCTGCACACACTCATCCTTCGCCGCCAATTCGCGAATCAGCTTTCTCGTCTCATCCTGCGAATCGTTATCAATAAATAAAATCTGCATTCCATAACCCGCAAGAGATGTCTCAAACACCGATTGGACACGGTCGTATATCGCTTGAATATTACCTTCCTCGTTATATGTTGGTACAACAATTGTAATGGTTTTCATCTTTTCTCACTTTCACTCTATGCCATATTCCTCACTTCTTACCAATCCACACACCTTCTGTCAATCATCCTATGTCTCACGGTCTTTCGTAAATACAAATCGCATCCACTCCATAAAACCGGGCGTATGAACCATTTCCAAACGTTTCCTCCGGATCGTAATATCCGTACAGAAATTTTGGGTTTTCCAGACATGTACTGTCCTTTGCCGGACTTGTAGAAATTTCTATTATATTTTTCCCTTCAGCTTGTTCACATTCCTTTTCCATTGCTTCTATAACGGATACATTCCAGCTCGCATAGGAGGCCGCTTCCCCGTTACACAGTTCTCGGTAAAGCCTCAGGCTGCTTATTTTATTCCATTTAAGCGACCAGCCGAGAGCACATGCAAATAATAGTAAAATTCCCAAAGCTGCTGTCAGCCTGTATTTCTCCTTCACATAAGCATTCTGAAATTTTACTGCCAGCCATCCCCGCCAGTAAAATATTGTCAAAAAGAAATTAAAAAATATCACAAAGTCGGAAATGAAATTGCTTCTGTCCATCTGCTGATAAACATCCATCCCATATCCCAGCGCTGTCGGATAAATGACAACACACACCTCGAGAAACATTACAAGGGTAAAAAGAAATGGCACGTAAAACTTGTACTTCTGCACGCCAAGCGGTATACACAGCAAGAAAATAAATAATGCAATAAAAACTACCGTAGACAGAGGATATTGAAAGAGAAACATTTTCACTCTCCCACACACATATTGTATGGTTCCCGGCACAGTTTTCCAAATCTCGCCACTAGCCAATCCGCCCTTTCTGGCAAAATTCCCCGGCGCTATTACATTAATCACCCCTCCGATCAGCATGGGCAGGCTCATAACAACGGATTTTTTAATCTGCCGCCTGACTACAATCCCCCAATAAGCTGTCATAACATACAGCATGCACCCAAACGCAGCTATATTCAAAACGCCGCCCCCGCCGAGAAACCCAAGCACCATGGCCAAAAGCATGTATCGTTTTCTTCCCGATTCCAGCGCATATACCATGCAAACACACCCTGTCAATATAAACATCATTGGAATCAGATAGATGACTGATGCGCAAAACCACAGAAAATCTTCATGTTCCTCAAAATAATACAGACTGGTAAGGCAAATAAAAAATAGAAAAATAACCGGCAGCGCCTTTTCCTTTTCATATCTGAAAACTTTCACTACCATCGTTCTGATAAACAGAAATACCGTTGCATAAAAAAACAGCGCCTGCACAAACTGCCAGAGGCGAATCCCCCATATATCGCATTGAACCAGCGCATCCGATAAATGGCACAAAAACATGGAAAAGAAATATCCGCTGAAATCCTTCCAGCTTCTCAGTGTACACAAAAGGACGGCACCAAAAGCCGTATGCCCCTCCTCCATGGTCGTCCACACCTTCCATGTATAAAAAAAGTCATCCTGCACCGGATAGGTATATAACGTGCATAACACTAACGGAAGGCACATTATGATAATTCCTGCAAATAGGCACAGTCGAAATACTCTCTTTCTATCCACCTATAACCTCCTGAAATATTCAATCGTCTTCAAAAGGCCCTCCTCCAACTGCACTCTTGGCTCCCAGTTCAGCTCCTGCTTGGCCAAGTCGATAATGGGCTTACGCTGCATTGGATCGTCCTGCGGCAGCGGCTTATATACAATCCTAGAATCGGAGTTCGTCAGTCTGATGATCGTCTCCGCCAGCTGTAACATCGTAAATTCTCCTGGATTCCCCAGATTGACCGGCCCTGTAAACCCGTCTCTGCTATTCATCATCCTCATCATTCCGTCGATCAGATCATCCACATAGCAGAAGCTTCTGGTCTGCATACCGTCCCCATATATAGTAATATCCTCGTTACGCAACGCCTGCACAATAAAATTCGACACCACGCGCCCATCGTTAGCGCTCATACGCGGCCCGTATGTATTAAAGATACGGATCACTTTGATGTCTACATGATGCTGTCTGTAATAATCAAAGAACAGCGTCTCCGCCATCCGCTTTCCCTCATCATAGCAGGAGCGCACACCAATGGGATTGACGCATCCCCTGTATGTCTCAGGCTGAGGATGAATCTCTGGATCTCCGTACACCTCGCTGGTGCTCGCCTGTAACACTCTTGCTTTCACCCGCTTTGCAAGACCAAGTGAATTTAACGCCCCGATTACACTTGTCTTCCCGGTTTTAATTGGATCATACTGATAATGAATCGGGCTTGCCGGACAGGCCAGATTATAGATCTGATCCACCTCTACATAAATCGGTTCCGTCACATCGTGCCGGATAAACTCAAAGTAAGGATTCCCCATCAAATGCCGAATGTTTTCCTTTCTGCCAGTAAACAGGTTGTCCAGACAGATCACATCGTTACCCTGCTCGATCAGGCGATCGCAAAGATGGGAACCCAGAAATCCCGCACCGCCGGTTACTAATATCCTCTTTCTATCCATATTATTTCCCTCTTGATTCTTTTTGCTTCCAATATTATACACTACTTTATCAGTTACTGAAAGTTTTTTTACGTCGGCAACAGATATCTTCTGTCACTGAACGGTAAAGAAGACCCCTCTCCGAAAAACTGTTACTCTCTCATTCACTTTAGCCACAAAAAACAGAATTCAAGCACAAACTTAATCCCCTGAATAATCCCTAAAACGGTAGCCAGGAGTACCAATTTGATGAACAAAGCAAAATCCATTGACTGCCAGACGTCCGGATATGTATTAACCGCTTCCTGCATCCCGAGAATAAAGCAAAACAAATAACCGTTCCCTGGTAAACCTTCCACAAGATAATCTATCAAATCATCAAATGTACCGCCCTCTAAAGCACCCACAATTATTCCTTCAATTACAATGACTGCAATAACAAGAAAAACCCCTTTATACCAATTTAATACTCCCTCACCAGCCTCAGGAGTAATGCATAAAGAAAACTTGTCCACAATCCAAAATTCTAACACAACTCGAGCAAGAATAATCAAGCTTTTAATGCCATAATTTATGAATAATCGGGATTCAAAATTTTTACTTACGCCTTTAACCATCAACAATAGTAAATTCAAAAATACAGGCAGTAATGTTACAATATATGATAACGGTTCTCTTAAGAAAGACTCCAAGAGCCCAACATTATTTACCAAACAGTTATAAGTCGCCTGGTACAAAAGCATCGCAACACTGATAAAAGTACAGATTTTGCCAACATAATCATTTGTCTTTTGCATAAATATACTCCATTCAATGAAAATTCAATATTTTAGCCAATGAAAAAGGCATAAATTACAATCTGTCTGCTATAATTGAGTTGTCCAGAAACCATTCTAACAAAGAAGAATTTATGGCATATCCATTATATCACAGAATTACACGGATGAGGTAGCTTTACTCGACTGTATTCGGCGCATTCAGAGATCATCTCCTGATAAGATGTGGCTTTCACTGTCCGCTTAACTTCATACGGACATTACCTGTTTTCCATTCTATCATTTAAAACATCCCTGAGTATTTCCGCCACCACTTTTTCTTCAAGATCCAGTTCCGCCGCCGCTTGCATCAATAAATCAAACTGTTCCCTCATACTGGTCAGCCTATGCACAGCCGTCATCTGCTTTATCGCCTTTTGCTGCAAAAATCCAAAATATATGGCTGCAATCTCCGACACAATCCCTGCCGCAAGCATAAAACCAACTGCAAAATTTCCCATTTGGTTGTAAGCCAAAGCAAGCCCGCCTCCTATGAAGGCAATTCCCACCACAAAAGCAAACACGGCAAAAAGGAAAAATCTGTTACCCTGCCGGAATTCACCCATACCGGAAGGGGCACCCATATGCTTAGTATACTTACGGTTTATACTGCCTGCAACTCCCCAGATTACTCTGAAAACAGCCAGAAAGCAAACTAAAAGGAACCATTCATTACAAATATCCACCAATACCTCATTTCTGAAGATTATCTGTATAATGCCAGCAGAAAAATCGCTTTTTACAATAAAACAAAGTAAACTTCTGATGGCCAGAGCCACAATAATATCCCGTTTGCATTTTTCTAACGTTTTATCCATGCTATCCCTCCTCTTCCGTAAACAACTCCACCCCGTTTAAATCAAAGGGCCTTTCCTGCTGCTCCCCCTGTTCGTCGTATTCGTATCTGATACCCGCATAACCATGTATATCCATAGTCGGATTTTGTTCCGCATCATAGTATGTCTCCTCCTCCACTCTGCCCCATTCGTCATACCTCTTATGTACCCATGCAAACCCAAGGCCTTGACGTACTATCAGATTACCCTCTGTATCCCGATACATAATATCTGTCTTATTACCCAGTTCATCATACCGATACTCAAAAGTGGCGCACTCATACCCTTCGTTGATTACCGGTTCCCCATCCGCATTACAATAGGTGGATAAGATGTCCCGTCCATATTCATCATACTGATCTTTCTCAATTGCATAGTTCTCACCACTAAGCATCATCAGCCTCTTCTCAGCGTCAAAATACCGATATTCCGTACAGTTTCCATCACTGTATATCCAATCCATGGAATAATATCCCCCCAGTGTGGCTGCCATCGGCCTGCGATCAGTATCATAATAGCGTTCCTCCGTAGCACTTCCCTGTTCATCATGATCCCTGCATACCTGTGCATATCCCAAGTCGCTGTGAACCATTAAATTCCCATCAGTATCTTTATATTCACTTTTCACCCAATTACCCTTTACATCATACTCATATGTAATTTCTGCACAAAGCTCCGGACGGTTTCCCGCTCTGTCTATTTCCCCCAGGCAATACACCGGTTGACCTTCCGCATCATAGTAAGACTCCGAAATGCGCTGCCCAAAGTTATCATATTTGTTTCTTATAATAGCATAGCCTTTATCAATCCGCTCCGTCAACACCCCCTTCGCCCAG
>CAMQTN010000116.1 GCA_947037115.1 uncultured Lachnospiraceae bacterium | reverse complement strand
CCTTTATAATCAATACTAGCTGCGCCCATTGTTTCCAACGCCCCCATCCATTCCCATTCATCATGCCACCCCGACAGGCAGCCTTCCAACTTCGGCACATCCATTGCTCCATATATTTTGCTTTTGCCTATTTGGCACAAAGCATTAGAGCTGAAACACTGTATAATAAAACAGATACCTAGTATACAAATAATTATTCTCAAAAATTTATAATGCATAAGATCAACCGTCTCTACCTTTATTATCCATCTACTATTTCTTCTTCAATATCTCGTCAGATGACTTTAACCTCAACTTATTTTCCCCTTTCTTCCTCCGTATCTTAATTTATCTTATCTTCCGCAGGCAGCGCATACCCGCCCTTTACCGTATAATTATTCATAGATTTAAAGATAGTTGGGAAAGAGCACTCGCTCTCTTTCTGCCCTCCCATCACTTCTGACAATGCGATTGTTGCTGCCCCGCCGGCCACTTTCGGAACGCTCCCGCAGGCAAACAATTCAACAATATGCTCCGGCCCTTCTATTTTTCCCAAATCAGCGCCCGGCACAGCCGCTGCCTCAGAGAAAGCTGCCTGCCAATACTCTGTTTCCTGCTTTTCAGCCCCTTTTCCCGTATCTGACGCTTCCACACGTTTGACTGTACTTCCTGTGCCAATCGTCTTTACTCCTCCGGGCGCATACAGATTGATATCCCTGCAAAGTTCGATATTGGACTTAACTGTCCTGCACACCAATTCTACAGGGGTAAATGCATTGATACTTTTTCCCGATAAGAAGATTTCTCCGTCCGCCTGCAAAGAAATACCCTTCTGGCTCTTTATGCTGACTCCCGACGCGTCTTCCATACAGACCGACACCATTCCATCCGTCCCTTCCACAAAGAGTCTGTCCGGATATAAGCCAATCTTTTTGTGGTACAGCGTAGCAAACTCCCGCTTCTGTACATCTGTATATCTTCCGTTATCCGCATTATGTACTGCCGCCAAAATCACTCTTCCATCTTTTTCATCCTGTGTTGGCAGGTATAATACCGCCTTTGTTCCTACTTCCGGCATACAGTATGACAAGTTATTCGTCTCCGGCGCCCATGCCCATGGAAAATCAGCGCGCTCTTCCTCATCAATATCTAACTGGACATAAACGCTTTCTTCTTCTGTCTTTCTGATCGTCCCTTCCAGCCTGACCCCCGCAAGCACAGGATTCTCTGACTTTTTCGTATAAAACATTCCTTCCATACCTAGCTGATAAACAAACAGGAGTTCTCCATTCTCAAATAAAATTCTCCTGCTGTAAACCTGATACCGTTTGCCTTCGTATAATAAGTAGTCTCCCATCTGCCAGTTATCTTTTGATTTTACCTTGATATAAAAGTTTCCGATTCTGGACATGCCGCTCTCATAACAGCCGTTTTGATAATAACTGCTGTCAAATCCATTCCCCAGAATTTCGGTCTCATCCCCCTTTTGCTCCCCTCCCATGTACATACCAAAATGTAGCTTCGGTCTGCCGCTTTGCATGTCCGGAATAATGACTTCGTGAAAATGGCTTGCTATCCGCATCAGAAATTCCCAGTCTGTTTCCCCGTATTGAATAAGCGGGGTGTCAATGTTCTTATCCTCCCTGATATTCCAAACAACCCCAGCTTTCTTTTCATTTTGAGTTACTTTCTGCACAACCTGTCTGTACGTCATTTCCGCCTTTTGGAACGACTGCTTCCTTTTTTCCCTATCCAACTTCGCCGTTTCACTGATCCCGCATATAAGAACAGAAAGCAGGCGTCCTTCCTTATGACAGACCAGCTTTTCTATCCTTCCTGCAAAGAGCGGTTCGCTTTCCTCTCCCCGTTTTAAAACAGTAATTGTCGTATCAGACCAATCCCTGTAAAGGACTTCCTGCTGATCTTCTTCCTTTACAGTCACATTGAGCCTTGCGACTGCATGTGCGTTTACATCATGGCGGATTTCCATGTTACTCAGTGAATAAATGGGAATCGCGGTCCTTATAATCAGTTGTTCATTGCATATTGCGTACTCTTTGTCCATCTCAATCCCTTTCCCTTATGTGCCTCTTAATGAAATAATTCGTATTTACTTGTCCAATTTAGGATAAAAATCCGAATTTCTCCACTCATCCAGATATAACACAGGATACTCGCTATCTTCTCCCATCGCTATATCACACCAGAGCACCTCGTCAAAATCTTCACTGACATAAAAATGTGCCCAGGCAGGGCGGTGATCTTCCCATTGTTCAGCCACAATCACATAATAATACTTTCCCAAATACTCTGTTTTCTCATAATCTCTGTATACATCAAACATCTCAATACTATATGTCGTCATATCATCACCAACCACTCGCGTATTTATATGTGCTTCACCTCCTGTCTTATCCGCCACATAATCCCACCATTCATTATCAATCTCCGGCACTTGCTCATCGAGACATCGCAGGATTTTCCCATACTCCTCTAAATATTCCTCCTCCGTCAAAAACTCTTTGCTTTGGTTCTCCTGCCCCTCTTGTACTTCTTGTTCCTCCTGCATCTCCTCTTTTTCCTGTACTTTCTCTTTCTCCTGCGCTTCCTGTCCTTCCTGCATTTCCTCTTCTTCCTGCACTTTATCTTTCCCCTGCGCTTCCTGCACTTCCACCTCACCTGCCTGACTCGGAGCACAGCTCACGAGTAAAATTGATATTAATAAAACGGATAATACTAACGTAATGAGCGATTTTGCCCCCATAAATTAATGCTCCTCCGAATCGTTAATCTTTTTAAACATTTTCACCTGAATCTCTTCCATGCATTATTGACTTCATTCACTTGTCCAATTTAGGATAAAAATCCGAATTTCTCCACTCATCCAAATACAGCACAGGATACTCGCTATCTTTTCCCTGCACATTGTCACTCCAAATCACTTCATCACAATTCTCACTGACATAAAAATATGCCAAGTTGACACTATGGTCTTCAAACATTTCTCCTACATAAACAAGATAATACTTTCCCAAATATTCTGTTTTTTCATAATCCCTGTATACATCCTTCGGCGAATAACCAGCCATACTTTCATATAAATATGCCTCGCCCTCTGATGTGTCTTCTACATAAACCGACCATTCATTCCATATCTCCGGCACCTGTTCATCAAGGCATTTCGTTATCCTGTCAAATTCTTCTCCCGACATAAGCATATCACTTTGTTCCTGCGCTTCCTGTTCCTCTTGTCCTTCCAGCACTTCCACCTCACCTGTCTGACTCGGCGCACATCCTGCCAATAAAATTAACATTAATAACGCAGGTATTACTAATATAGTTAATGATTTCCCTTCCATGCTTCATAGTCCTCCCAATCCTTTTCTTTGCCTTCCCATTCAAAATAATCATCCATAATTTTTCCCGCTTGTTCCACATAGGCATTTCCCGGTGGCGCATAAATTGGTGCAATGATAGCTAAATAAATAAACGGATTATCCATATACTCCCATGCTTCTGAATATTTATCCTCCATCAATAACTCAGAGTGATACGCTATACCCTCCTCATAGGAATCAAAACAACGAAATGGCTGTATTACTTTAACCATACCTGTTCCTTCTTCTTTTATTGGCTTTTCTCCCTTCAGTGCCCATCTTTCTTGTTCTTTTTCCCATTTGTCCCATGTCATTAAGTTAGCATTCTCGTGAGTCCAATCTCTGACAAAATCATCCTCATTTTTCGGATTGAAGTTTTTAATTCCAAAAAGATTATAACTATATACTTCTGTATAAATATCAGTTGGAATCCTTTCACCCCACCCGGATTCGTATGCTATCTGTGATAATGTAAGTTGCCATGGAATACCCCATTTTAGTTGTTCTAGTTTAGCTGCCTCAATATATGTTTTAAAATACAAAATCTTCTCTGTACGCTTTGTCCGCGCCCATTCAGAAAAGCCACTATCATTTTCAATATCCAGGAAGTCCCTTATCACCTGTCCATCATCGTAAAAATATATCACCCCCTCATATTCCGTACACACCATATAGGAGGTTTCCTGATTCAGTTTTTCTTTCCCTTCTCCCTGACTGCTGGTTTCGTCAACCGCTTTCCATTCCTGATCCGCGATCCACTCCTTATACTTTTGTACAATCATGCATTTCCCATCAGGAGATTTCGTACAGCCCTCAAAATTCTCACACAGCTCTATATTCGTTCTGTTTAGTTCCTCAATATTTCCCATATGGATCAGTCCCTCGCCATTTTTCACATGATGGGGAACAGAATCCTCTGTTGCATTCGTACATATGACACGGGCTTCACATGTACATACGGAATCATTTTCCGTTAATTCATATAAATCTTACCGCCGCTGATATTAATATCATCATTGATCTCCAGCTTCGCTGCCCCCTGCTGCATCATTATGGCAGTTTCTGCGGCCATGTTTACGCCCGCATTCCGACTTTTCATCTGAATATCCTGATCCGCCTGCACGATGATATCTTTATCACTGATTACTTTCACGCCTTCATTGTCTGACAGTTCCAGAGAAATCCCGTTATTATTCCTGAGAATAATGGAATCCGGCGTAAACAAAATTTCCTTATTTTGCGGATTCTTCCATGATTTTTCATCCGGATTACTTCTACCGCCCGCCGACCCAAGATGCACACTGCTTGCCACATAAGCATGTCCCTCCACACAGTCCGGCACCGCAAGCCTGACCCTGTCTCCCACTTCCGGCATACAGTACCACCCTGCCCCGTCGGGCGTCGAATATACCGTTGCGTAATCAAACCAGCGGCTTCCGCAGTTTGCCTTATTCTCATCTTCCTCGATCTGTACTTTTACAAGTGTTTTCTCCACTGCCGTAACCTTCGCATCTAACGATACTCCCGTCAGGTTCTCGTTATAGATCGGCAATAGCCGGGCGTTCTCTTTTGTGAGCAAATGATACTCGTGATATAGCTCCTGCCCCTCTAGCCGGCTATTGATCTTGCCAATGACAAACTGTGCGCCTTCAAACCGCACCGTTTCTCCAAGGCCGTAAATCTCTCTGCTGCCAACCACATAGCTTACCAGATCTTTCAGTTGTAACTCTGCAAATCCTGCGGCTTTCTTTTTCTCATATGCCTCATAATTCTGCTCAATTCGAAAACAGTCCGTTTCCAGCGATTCCACCACAGAAGATTTTCGATAGCCAAAATAACATTTCTTTTCTACAACATCATCCGCCGGAATCAGTACGGTTCCTGCATAAGACGCCAGTCGCTTTATAAACTGCCAGTCACTTTCCCGATACTGTAACAGGAATCGTTCCGTCGCCTGATCTCCTTTTTCTGACAGATAGCAGCTTCCTCCCTCCGCCTCCAGACAGGTATTAACCACCTGTGCATAAGAGAATCCTGCGGCCTGGAAAGAGCGGGTATGGGGTTTGATATCCAGTAAAAAACTGCCCGTTTTTACTTCGATCGTCAGGACAGAAACCTGTCCTTCCTTTTTCATCCATAGTCCTGTTAAAATTCCGACAAAGAAACGGTTGATATATTCATCTTCAGATATGGCATATACAGTTACCCATGTCTCCTGCTCCGCCATACTCATATAAGCAGCGCTGTCTTCCTGCTCGATTATGCCGGTAATCCTGATTACGCCATGATTGTTCAGTTCTTTTTCACACTCTACTTTCAAAAAGCTCACAAACGAAAACGGTTCTACTTTTATCGTAACTTCTCTCATCTTATGTATCCCTCCAGTTCCATAATAGAATTCCACATCATTAAAACTGCCTTTTTCCACTCGATATAATCCTGATATGGACAATTAAAACTGCCCTGTACCATCCTTTTTTTCACAGGCATCATCAGCATCATATTGTAAAGGTCGCTGTCCATCGCATGACTGCGGAAAGAAAACCAACAACCTTTCGCCTCCGGCAGATTTTCACAGGCGTAGAGCAGATAATCCGGATTGTCCCTATGTATCACCGATCTGATGCGTTCTGTCAGCTCCCCTGCATCATCACACAGCATTTTTTCTGAAAATGCCGTAAATCCCATATTGACGCTCAAATCTTCCGCAGTCAAAATAATCTGCGGCCTGAATTCCGACGGATATTTAATTCTTGCGTACTCGACCGGCATTTGTCCCCATGAAACCGGAAGCATGATGGAAAATATTCCGAAGAGTTCCTTCCTCTCAAAAGAAACAACCTCTCCGCCCAAGTACATTCCTTCTTCTAACGTTGTGTGAATTTCTCTTTTCCTTTGTTCTCTCTTTTCCAGAATCTCTTCATCTGTATATGCCATATTGAGTGTCCCGCCTTCTCCCTTTTTATGTCAATAAACATACTTTAAATCATCTTTATCTCTCGTAATCCGATTCCAATCGCCTGTCTTCTAAGGATACTTTCCACCAGATCCATACGCATGATAACATGGGAATAGTATCCGTCGGTAATCTCTGCAATCACCCTTTCCTCTACGTTTTTCTTCTCTACCTCAATGCATGGTTTCCCTGCTTTATCCCGATCTTTCCTGAAAATACATGGAATCGGATCGAGATAGGGCATATAGTATGCCATACTCTGTCTGTTCTTCTTATCCAGTGATATAATTCTGATGAAATAAATACGGGAATCATATTTCCGCATCACATTCCTGACCATTTCACTGACCATAAAACAAGGAACAGTAATCACATCCGTAAATACCATCTGCATATCGCTTTCCACAGGAAAAAGCAGATGCCTGCCTATCTGATGCGGGCCTTTTCCAGCCAATGTCTTCTTGTCAATCGCTCCAAACCACCCGAGCAGAGTAGGCGCCGTATACTGTCCGTCCACTTCTACCAGAAAATATTTCATCACGCTTTATTCGTCCTCAAATTGAAAAGTATGGTCAATCACCTTACACTGTTTCAGTTTCCAACGCTCCAGCCAGTAAAATTCATGATGCGCTTTTGCCCATGTTTTTACTACGATGTCATAAACCGCATACTCCTGATATTCCTGTACGTCTTTTCTTGTCAGGCCGTATCGGCTCAGGTATTCGTCAACACTTTTTTCATCTGTATATTTGTCTGCATTGCCCGACTTTCCCTGCAAAATATATATTGGCTCATATTTTAGTTCCTTTTTTTTGCAATCATAATGTATATCCACTTTCATTCTCACCTGATCCGGTTCAGATAAATTCACCATGATGCCTATATTGACATCATTGTTATCGTAGTCAACATTATGAAAAAAGGTTAATGATATGAATGCCACCTCCTCCCTCAGGTACTCCTCTTTGTAATCAATGCTGCTTGCACCCATTGTTTCCAAGGCTCCCATCCATTCCCATTCGTCACGCCACCCCGACAGACAGCCTTCCAACTCTGGTACATCCATTGCACCATATATTTTGCTCTTACCTATCTCGCTCAAAACATTAGAGCTGAAACACCTTATAATAAAATAAACACACAAAAAACAAATGACTAACCGCAAAAACTTATAGTTCATGAGTCTTCCTTTCCACATTTTCATTATCTACTTACCAATCTTTTCTCTGCCCCTTTCCAGACTCTTCTAGTCTTGACAGGAACTTATATGTATCTAAATAAGTATTCAAATAATCTTCGTCTTCTAATAAATCCTTACGATCTTCTCTTCCATCCCCATTTACATCCTCTATCTTTAATTTTTCCATAACGGTCTTCTCCACTGCTTCATATGTATTATTTTCTACAAATTTCTTTGTACGGTATCCGCTCCCTTCCTTCTGCAACGCTCCATAGTATTCGTTGGCAGCATCCACCAACGACTTCTCATCCGTAACCAGATGTGCAATGTTATCTGCATCTAAATCGGCAATATAATCATCCATTCCGAATGATGTCTTACCATCGCCATCATATGCGGCGTCCCCAAGCCATCCCGCGCCCCTGACTTCTCGTCTCGTCTACTCCCTGCCACTCTCCGTCCTCGATATCCTCCATTTTTACTCCGCATATCTTATCTTCTGTGGTCTCGCACCCTGCAAACGGTGTCTCCATCAAGATGTCCGTCTTATTCAATTCCGACCGACCGCTCAATTCCACTCTTTCTCCATCTTTTATCATATGAACGGGATTTGAATCTGCAGTCGCATTTTTGCACATGACACATGCGTCACATACACACGGTTCCTCCAATGAGTCTTTAGCCATTACAGCCGCACTATTTCTCTCCGGCACATAAGTTCCTATACCCGAATCATCATTTTCACCCTTTCTCCTTTGTCAGATACACCCAATTTCTTTTATTTCCTCCATATAACCGCCATAGTAAACCGGGATTCCCCTGTCTTTTCCCAGTTCTTCTATCATTTTCATTATGATACTCCCCAAAGCTACATAAAGCCGCTCCATATACCACCTGTGGATTTCTGCTTTTTCTCCCGCAAAAACGCGGATAAAATTCTGTTGTAACATCTCGTCCATTTCGTGCCAGTCTTCTTCTATCCCATCAAAAACCTTTTCCATACTGAAACAGATGTCGGCCGGTTCTTCTTCCACAAAAGGCTCTTCCTCATAAAAGGCGATATAAAATTCATGGCTGTTTAAAATATAACTGCTCCGCAGAAAAGAGATGACCAGACTGCCCTTATTTTTTTCTGACGCCAATCGTTCCAAGGCAAGCTCAAAATCTTTTCGTACAGAATCCTTATCGCTTTCCAACAGATTTTCTATGTACTTCAACCGCACGCTCATAAGCGAATCCGCCTTTTCCCCGATCAACTCTTTCATCTGAGGAATTCGTTCCATTTTGCACTGATTCATTTGCCGTCCCTTCCGCCAAAATCTTATTCCAGCTTCTTTAAAAACGTTTCATCCAATATCTGGCTGACTGACCCAATACTAATGGAATACTCGTCATAATCATTAAACTTCTCAAAAATGATAATAAGATGATCACCATTCGTATACCATTGCCGCTTATCTTCCGTCAAATCTTGTTCTACTCGGCCCTTACTTTCGTATGTCCGTCTAAATTCAATTCCCTCCATACCTTCCCACCTCGTAATACTTTCAAATTTATCGGCAAGCAACATATCACTCAATTCTGAAAAGTCGGTAATAATATCCTTTAAAGCGATTACCTTTTCCTCCTCCATATCAATCGTAGTCGCCACTGCCTTTGCCAGATATCCATGTCCTGCCGTGATATAACCATGCCCGCCCTTGTAAAGAATACTGATAATTCGATCGTTCAAAAATTTGACCTCATAATCCAAATTAAGACAATATAAACTATCATCCCCCTCTTTATTTGTTTCCCCGATCCATTTCTTTGCATTCTCCTCAATCAGGGCGTTAATCCTCTCCTCTTTTATCGCATCCCCAAAGCCGGTAAGCTGGGGATAGTAAATGTTAATGTCATTTCTTTCTTCGTTGTAGTGGTAAGCCTCTCTTTTGATTTCAAAATCCACATCCCACCCGGCTTCTTTGTTCTCATCTTCCGACATCTCTGTTGCGGCACTCTCCCCTGACTCCGAGGTTTCTGTCTCCTCAATCGCACTCGTTTCGGCTGTCTGCACAGCTTCCTCCCCATTCGTCACACTTTCTCGGACTGTCCGCACTACCGCCTCCATTTCTACAGCTTGTTCCGATCTGAGTGCCGCCCTGTCTGCAATATCCGCCGCCATGTGGTCTTCCTGTGCTTTTCCACAGGCGGTACATATGATAACCAGAAGGATAGTCACCACTTTTCGTTTCCATTTTCTTCTAAACCTTTTTTTCATACCGCGCTTTCTCCTATCACTCATCCCTATCATTTTCATTACCCACATGTAGCAGACCACTATAATAAATGTACGCTTCTTTCCGCGCTTCTATTTTATCTTCCCTTTTACCATTTACAATCCCAGTTATATCTTCAACTAAGGCATTTTCATCACACTTTTTATTGAAATCAAATCTATCATCATTTGCCGTGCTCGGCTTATAGACGCTCCAAAAATATGCACCCGATTCCCAATAATAATTTTGTGCAACATACAAAGCCCCGTCTTCTGCAATTTTAGAGTCATTTTTATAATCACTGAAAGCTTCATAGGCACTCCTTCCTGTCATTTGCATAACGCCCGCGCCCCTATATTTTGCTCCGTCTCCTTCATCAACATTTCCGAGATCTTTCTTTTTGTCACCCACTTCATATTTTTTAAAAAACTCAAAGACATTAACTCCATCATCAAATCGCTCAAGCAGCGCAAATCCCCCTTGTGATTCCACCTGTCCCTGCGACAAAAAATGGTCAATTCTGTTCGGCGTATTGATTCCGTAAATATTCAACACACGATTAATTTCATCTACATCCGCCTGTGTAATCTCTCTTCCATTAGATGTCGGCCGGTTCTTCTTCCACAAAAGGCTCTTCCTCATAAAAGGCGATATA
>CAMQTN010000115.1 GCA_947037115.1 uncultured Lachnospiraceae bacterium | reverse complement strand
TCTACACTTCTAGCTTCGTCGGCAGCGTCAGATGTGTATAAGAGACAGCGCAAAGAGTGCATGATAAATTGCCTTGGGGGTATTGATAATGAAACAATATAAATTAATTGTATCTATGGGTATTTTGATGTGTACCCTCTTTCTTACGGGATGTGCGAAAATTGTGAAAATTGGTGAGGAGGAAACGCTGATTGGCAGCAATGAGAATGCGAATCTGAATGTGGAGGCGTTCTGGGAGGATCAGGCAGTACCGGAGATTAAGGAAACGGCAGTGGATCTGGCGGAATTACTGAGCAGTGCGGACGGGGATCTTGCCAGCCAGAAAGATAAAGGAAGAATTACAAATGGAGCGAGCGGGAGCCTGAATTTTGCAGTACATGCAAATGGGGAAGTAGAGGAAGTGGTAAACGATGTAAAAGCGGGCTATGCGATAGTTAAGCTTGACAATTATACGGGTGCAACAGAAGTGAAAGTTCAGGTTGGTCCTGTGTTTAAAAAAAGCAGCGTACGGGATTATCTGAGTTTTATCAATGTAAACGATTATAGCGATCAAATTGAATTTGCGCAGCTGTCACAAAATATTACAGCTTATATTTACGAGAATGTAATAGCGGATACAGACATTGACAGCCTGGCAGGCAGGCGAATAGATTTTTATGGATGTTTTACTTATGAAAATGACGACAATGTGCTGATTACACCAATTACATTGGCAGTGGAATAAAGGAAGGTGGAGTATGGCAGAAATCGTATTAAGCGCAAGAGGTATTACTAAAGAATATCCCGGCACGAAGGCCCTGGATAATGTTGATTTTGACATCGAAAAGGGAAAAGTGAATGTATTGATTGGTGAAAATGGAGCCGGAAAATCCACGCTGATGAAAGTGATTGCAGGAATTGAATCACCTACCTCCGGAAGCATATATATGGATGGCCGGGAAATCGTTTTGAGAAACACTGTTGATGCAAAGAGACATGGGATTGGTATTATCCATCAGGAACTGTCGCTCTTTCCGAATTTAAAGGTGTACCAGAATATTTTTATGAATGATGAGCGAACCAGGGGCGGTATTATTTTGGATAACAGGGCTCACAGGGAGGAGGCCAGACGGATTTTGGAACGTCTGGAATATCCCATCGACGTAAATATGCAGGTATCAGATTTGCGCGTCGGACAGCAGCAGATGATTGAAATTGCCAGAAATCTTGCAGAGGAAGATTTGAAAATTCTGATCATGGATGAGCCGACTTCTTCATTAAGCGAGATGGAGGTGGAGGCTCTGTTTAAGGTGATGCGGGATCTTCTGAAACAGGGGACTGCGATCGTTTATATTTCCCACAGACTGGAGGAAATTATGAAGATCGGGGATAACGTGACAATTTTCAGGAATGGCAAACTTGTCGCTCACAGTGAAGTGAAAGATATTTCCATACCGCAGATTGTAAAACATATGACTGGTAAAGAGAAAGATTTTGTCAGAACGGGTCGAAAGCTGGATTATGACAATCTGGAAGATATCATGGAAGTGGAAAATCTGACTTTGCCGAAAAAGGGAGGAGGATATCTTCTGAATGACGTGAGCTTTAAACTGAAAATGGGAGAAGTTTTGGGCATTTACGGACTGATGGGAGCCGGGCGGACTGAAGTTTTTGAATGTCTGATGGGACTGAGGCCGGAACATACAGGGACAGTAAAACTGGAGGGGAAACCCATACAGATCAAAAATATCAGTGCTCAGATTGACAAAGGTTTTGCTCTGATACCAGAAGATCGTCAGCGGGAAGGGCTTGTTCAGTCCATAGATATAGGCAGAAATATTTCGCTTTCTGTTCTTGGACGGCTTAAAAAGTTATGTTTTGTTGACTTAAAGCGTGAAAAGAAAGAAGTAAAAAGAGAAATTGACGAATTACGCATAAAAGTGGCGGATCGTGGACTTCCGATTCTCTCTTTATCTGGCGGAAATCAGCAAAAGTGCGTGATTGGAAAAGGCTTATTGACCGATCCGAAAATACTTCTTCTCGATGAGCCCAGCCGTGGCATTGATATCGGAGCAAAAACCGAAGTTTTTGAGATCATCCAAAAATTGGCAGAAAAGGGTCTTTCCTGTATTGTAGTATCTTCAGAACTTAAAGAAATTTTGGCGGTTGCAGATCGAATTGTAGTTTTATCAAACGGAATTGTAACAGGAGAATTCGTTGGCGATGAAATTACAAATGACAATTTGGTTCTGGCATCTTATAAAGGGCATCATCAGAACCGGGAAAAACAGGGGGCGTAGTATGAAGAAAGTAAATAAAAATACTATCTTGATGAATCTTATGAGGGGGCGGACATTTTTTGTTCTGTTGGTTCTGATTATCTTTTTTGCAGTGAAGTCACCGGCATTTTTGACTCCATCCAGTATTATATCCGTTATGAGACATGTGGCGCTGTACGGAATTTTGGGCATCGGGATGACATATGTGATTATTACAGGCGGAATTGATTTGTCAGTTGGTTCCGTAGTGGGTTTAACCGGGATGATTGCAGGCGGGCTGATTTTTAAGGGACTGACACTTTCTCCGCTGGGAATCACAATTTATTTCAATGTTCCGACGATTATCCTGATTAGTCTGATTTTGGGAGGACTTATCGGATTAATTAATGGGGTGGTTATCACGAAATTCGATGTTGCGCCTTTTATTGCGACGCTTGGCATGATGAATGTGGCAAGGGGACTTGCGATGCTCCGCTCAAATGGTGCAACCTATCAGAATCTTGCAGGATATGAAGAACTGGGGAATACCGGATTTAACAGTATCGGCGGCAATATTGGGATTATACCGAATGTTGTGCTTATTTTTGCAATCATTGCCGTGATTGCGTTCGTGATACTGAAATTTACACCTTTGGGGTGGCACATATTCTCTGTGGGCGGCAATGCAAATGCGTCACGGTTGTCGGGCGTGAAGGTACAGAAAGTTACAACTCTGGTTTATATGTTTTCCGGGGTATGTGCTGCGATTGTAGGTTTGATTACGTCTGCCCAGCTGACGGCGGCAAACCCTTCTTCCGGAGACGGATGGGAGATGAATGCTATATCTGCCGTTGTACTTGGCGGAACTTCCATGTCGGGAGGCGTCGGTACAATTGGGGGAACGATTATCGGCGCTTTTGTAATCGGCGTCATCAATGACGGAATGATTATGATCGGTGTATCGGAATTCTGGCAGAAGGTAATTAAAGGTATTATCATTGTTTTAGCCGTTATCCTTGATCAGTTTCAGGCAAAACTGCATGCCAGAATAGCCTTGACGCAACAGTCCCAGGAAATGAATGCGTAAATGAGCATAGAAGGCATTTATCTTGTCAGATCCTGTACCCATTTATATTTCCTGAAACGCGCCATAACCCATGGGATTTTGCCTACCTCATCCAGACAGGTGCAGGCATAAACCGCAAGGGGATGCCAGTGCAGGACAAAAGCTCCGGCGAGCGCCAGAGGGATGGCGATAAGCCACATGCAGACAATCAGGCTGTACAGGTCGAATATGGTGTCGCCTCCGCCGTCCAGAACGCCGTTTATGGTGACGGTATTGACACATCGTCCGATCATGTAGAAAGACATAATTACCATCATTCCGGTAAGATAAGTCCGCGCCTGATCGGTCAGAATCACCATATTCAGGATAAAAGGCGTCACGGCGAGTACCAATGCGGTGGATAAAAGGCCGATGCCGTAGGAAAGATTCTTAAGCTTTATTCCGTATGCTTTACCCAGATCGAGGCGTCCTGCTCCCAGCTCATTTCCGACCATGATTCCCGCCGCACTGCCGATGCCGTTGCACATACAGCAGATCAGATCCCGGACCACAGCCGCGACAGAGTTTGCTGCGGCGGCGTCGGTTCCCATATGTCCCATGATTGCGGTATAGGAAGTAAAACCGACGCCCCAGCATAAAGAACCGCCCAGAAGAGGCAGGCATTGTCTCAGAAAATCGGTTTTTAACTGTTTCGACTGCTTTATAAATCTGCTAAATACCGGGCGGATATAGGATGGCTTCGATGATACGGCGACGCACAGAGCAAGTTCAATCATACGGGAAATTGTGGTGGCAAGCGCTGCTCCCCGCGCCTGCATCTTCGGAGCGCCAAACAGCCCGAAGATGAAGACAGCATTTAGGACTATGTTCAGAATCACGGCACAGGAACTGATGAGAGCACCAGGCTTGACGTGATCCGATACTTTCATCATAGTAAGATAGCATTGCGATATTCCTGTGAGCAGATAAGACCACCCGGCAATGCGCAGATAGGAGCTGCCGATGGCGATCAGGGGAGCATCACTTGTAAAAATGCGCATGAGTTGTCCGGGCATAAGCTCACAGGCGAGAAAGAATATTACGGACACGATTCCGCAAAAGCGAAGTATCATATTAAAAATGTCTTCCAGCGTCCGCTTGTCTCCCTTTCCCCAATACTGGGCGCCGAGGATGGCGCCGGCGGCAGCGATGGCGGCAAGGAACATGTTCTGGACAAACTGGATCTGGGTTGCCAGAGAGACTGCTGTCATCTCATCCTGCGCAATTTTCCCCAGCATCAATGCGTCGCCTGCAGCTACCGATGCCAGCATCAGGCTCTGCAGCATGATTGGCAGGGCAAGCCTAGTCAGGTTTCTGTAAAATTCTTTTCGGTTGATCTTCATTTTTGAGTCTTTCTCCTTCATAGTAATTTACACATTCAGCAGAAGCTCGTATGGATTAACGATAACCTCCGCCAGTATCAGCCCTGTCAGTGCGATGGATAGTAATACTCCATAAATCAGGCTGAATAACCGTTTTCTGTTTGTGGGAATCACTGCCAGCAAGGAGATGGAAAAACATATGTAGGCAATCAATAATAACAGTTTATCTTTGGCATTCCAATTCCAGGCAGTAAAAACAGTTAAATACCATTCAGTAAAGAAAAGGATAAAAGGTATGGAAGAAATGAAATCCGTGTAATAATTTTCCTTGTGCACCTGCCAAAACAGAAAACCACAAAGAGGAGTAGCCATACCGATGCCGCCCCACAAAATAATTTGTGATTTTGGAAAAAAATTTAAAAAAATAACAGTATAACTATAATAGGCAGTTAGCATTCCGGCAAAAAACAAAAAAGAACGCGCCGCTGCAAGATGGGCAGTTTTCGAGCGGACAGAGATAAGGGCTGCCGCCCAGACCCATATTCCAAACCGGCCCATTATATCATCAAAAACAGGAAGTTCAGATGTGATGTACGGTACATCAACAAGTTTTGCAATTATCCCTAAAACAACGCCGATGATAAATGGTAGTGTAAGTGGATGTTTCTTTGCAGTTTTAGTCATTTGTGCTTTCCCCCGGTTTGTTGAATTGTTCAACGCTGTTATAGTACCATAAACGCAAAAGCAACTCAATTATGTTTTGTTTAAATTGCCCCTGGTTCACGAAAAAATTGTTGCAGCACTGTCCTTTTTTATGAAAAGCCTGTCTGTATTGAGAATATGTCTGATGCGGGACTCAGGGTATGGAAATTAGGAAATGTATGATAAAATTGAGGAGAAGACCAATGGATTGGAATCTGCTTACGGGATGGAAAGAATATGTATCTACCACACTTTTTTAATGGGAACCCAGAAACTGGGATTTGCCGATTTGATTTTAGGGCAGTGTTTTGGTCAACAGTGTAGGAGTATGGAGAGCATGTTATGAAAGTAAGGAAAAAGATATTAGGTATGCTTCTTTTTATTGCAATGATATCTGGAGGATGTATTTGGTTTGTATCAGGCAGGGAAGAAACAATAATAGAAGAGGATAAATATTTTAGAATCATTGATGCAGGAGAACAGACATACCTTTATTTGATCTATAATGCAGACGGAAAGGAGGTTAAAAACGGAGTAAGTTATCGTATAGAGCCTTGGATACATTATATTGATCAGGAAATTCTTGAAATCCATATCGGAGTAGGAACTGAGACTTTTTATTGTGTTTACTATGATACTACTAATGATAGATTTTCAGAGCAGTATGAGAGTCCTGTGGCAGCAAAGTATAATAAAGTCGCATTCTTGGATCATAGGGAAGGAGAAACCATTTTAATTATTAAAGATATGTTTGATGAAGGTAACTGCTATCAGGAATATGTTCTTGATTTTGCGGAAATGATTTCTCCTGTTGCATCTGCTGAGTTTAAAGAGGAGGATATATTGCTTATTACATACAGTTCAGGTGACTCTTATGAGGCAAAAACTAAATTGCTATATACAAAAGAAGCTTATATAAGAGCAATGGATTTTACTGTGAAGGAGCCACAGATGGATATCTCGCCAGAAGAAGATAGGATATATCGGGAGGGTTATTTAAAAGTATTGAAAAATGAAATTCCGACTATTGGCAAAGTTGAGGTGAAGTACTACAAAGATTTGTGGAGGGCGGGAATAGAATTTGAGCAACTGCTGAAAGAAAAAGATACGAGAGAATATCCTTATCTATATTATTATGATGATCTGGATGGGGATGGCAAGCCGGAATTTGCGATCAATCAGGGCTGTATGTTTCTGTTTAAATATGAAAAGGAACAAGGGGAATGCAGGATTCTTTATCAAACTGAATCTTGCTATTTTAAAACAATAGTCGGCGCAGGGCAGATCTGGCGTCATGATGGATTGCATGCTGATATTGTGCGGGATAATTATATCGGTTTAGGAGAAGACGGGAGCTTTCAGGATATCTTATGGTTGGAGAAGGGGATAAATCCAAAATATCCCTACTATCAGGTAGGAGTAGGTGATGATCCAACTTATTTTGAAGATGTAAGTGAGGAAGAATGGAATGAGATTACGCAACCCTTTTTTGAAATGGTAGAGAATAATGCCGTTCCGCGAAAAACACTGGAAGAAGTTTTTGGAGACTTATTAGAAGAGAATACAAAAGAATAGAGTGAAAAGAACTTCTAAAGCTCAGCAGCAGAGGCTGCTTCGCTAAGAAGTTCTATGTTTCACTCAGGAGAATGCCTGAAATACGGCATTTTCATCCCGATTTGAGCCACGGCAGAGCTGTGACATGGCGGTTAGTGTGTAGCGGATGAAGAAGGAAATCCAAATGGTGAGTACACGGTTGTTGGAGTTATATACCAGGCAGCGTGATGTTTAAAATGAGGAAAAAAGAAAATATGAGGGTAAGAAAATATGGATGTATCCTAATAGTCATGTCCCTGATTGGATTTACCGTTTTGTTATCTGTGAAACATGAACAGAAAAGACTGCGAGAAGAAGTGTCATTACAGGAGGAAGAACCGTCAGAAGAAATAGCAGTAAAGGAAGCAGAGGAGACGGTAAATGCAGGATCAGATGACATAATTGAACAGGGGGAGTCCGAAGGAGAAAAAGAAGAGATTTTATATGATCATACTTTGTTGGGCCGTATGTGGATGTATTACGAGGCGGAAGAGATCCCTTTTGTAGATGATGAAACTTTTGTATTAATTAGGGAAGCCTATGAGGAAGTGGAGTATTCAGCCGAATTTGAGAAAGGGAACTCGGAAGATTATGAAATATATAAACAAAAATTCTGGTGTTTGCTCCAAAATGAGATTCCCTTTATGGACAGAAAAACGGACGAGGAAATATATATAAAAGACTGGACCGATTCTAAAGGAAAAACTATGGTGAATGATATTAAAAGTTGTCCATACTATTTTTTTGACATGAATGGAGACAGCTTTCCGGAATTGTGCATAGATAATTATGGACAAATATCGGTCTTTGCATATGATTCAGATAGGGATCAATGTGTACTTTGGACAAGGATTATTGGTATGAATATAGTTGGGACTTGTAAGGGTATGTGGACCCCAGACTATGATGTGGATATATATGAATTTTTCCAACTGGATCCGAATGGAGACTTGGAATTAGACACCTTGTTCTGGGCGGAGCACGCTGACTTATATCATGATGATATTAACATGGTGATGTTTCCAAATTATGCGGATACGGCAAAGCGGTGGAAAATCACGGAAGAAATGAAACGACAGGGTGTTTTTGAGGAAAGCAGCGGGCAATGGTTTTTCAGAATAACTGACGAACAATTTAAGGAACTTGAACAGCCATATAAGGAAGCTCTCAGACAAGCAAGGGATAGAAAGAAAGAGGAAGTATATACCTATGAGGAGCTGTTTGGAGAGTATGAAGCAGAATAAAGAAGTAATGGTTTTGTGAAACCTCCAATGGGGGGGAGCGATAAGAAGGATTATGAGGTACTGCACAGTGACAGCGAACTGGGCAGGGACGGCAATACAATAACGAAAGGAATACATTGGTATTAAGTGTAGAACTTAAATGTCCGTGGGGAACATCGCACAGTTACTTATATGTGGGATCAGATAATATTGATATCAATAATTTGCCTCAGGCACATGTAGAAGATTGTATAGCGTATTATAATATCACTCCGTTTGGAAAGTGCATATATCGAATAGGACAACCGTGTGAATTGTGTTTTTGCTTAGCAGACCGGTGGAAAAATTCTGAACCGCAGAATGTGATTGTGAATGGAAGAGAGATTATTACTACAGGTCCAATAGCAAGGTGTACAAAATTCGATATTAACAGGAGATTAACGATATGGAAAATTGGCATGAAGTATTTATTGGTAAAATTCCGAAAGAGCTTTATCAAATGCAGCTAATAAATGGTGAGAAACAAGGATTAACGATAGAGCTATCAAGTAATCACACATGTGTAGTGATCAAGTTTGGTATCGTTCAAGCAGTACGAATGTTGGATGAAGGAATTGTACAAAATAATCTTTATTGTGATAATGAAATAAAGAAATATAAGGATAATAATTTTCAGAATGTTATTTATGAAGTGCAAGAAGGTGAATTCGGAAAACAAATAAATCAAATTTCTGATGGCTATGGGGAATACCTAAATCTAAGGCATTATGTTGTAATTACTTCAAATTATAATGTTGATATCATTACGGAATGGGAACCAACAATAGAAATTTCCCAGACAAGAACGGCAGCCTTGAAATCGTAATTTCAAAACCGCTATTTAGCTTATAAATGTCTGTTCAGAGCGTACAACAGCACAACCGCCATACCAACGGTTTTTATTATCCCGTTGGGCGGTTTGCGTTCATTCCAGATTTTTATGTAAAAGTTCAGTCAGTAAATGTTGAAATTGAGCGTTCTCCCTAACATCTGAAAAAAAGAACATTTTATCAACATTCTCTACCGATATTACGGCCTGCCGTAAGCAGGTTTTGCCTTTTTCTGTGTTTGAAATGGAATTTGCTCGTGAGTCCTTTTTGTATGGAACACGAAATAGCAATCCCTTTTTCTCAAGCAATCTAACGGTAGAGGATACTGTCATAACGTCGATCATAGAAAAATCGGAGATTTTCTTCTGCGTAATACATATGTTCTGCTCGGACAATTCCTCAATAACTGCAAGAATAACAAATTGTGTATGGGTAAGGTCATACGACTGCAGAACTTGCTTCATGTCACCTTGTAATGTGGAAAGAAGTTGTTGTAAGCAGAGACCCATGTTTTAGCATTGTTGCCGCAAAACACCGTTCTCCTATGTAACCGCCGAAGCGGTAACAGCCGGATCTTGAAAGCGTTTGTCATAATGAAGAGAAGAAGTATTGGCAGCATTTGCTGTAATGCCCAGCACTGCCATAACTCCCAATGACGAACGAAAACGGGAGATGGATTACCACCTCCCGCTTCGCATGCCTTATTCCCTCTGTTACACTGAGACAAGCCCTCTGATGTAAACTAAAATCTATTTTATCAACTTATTGCCCGTTTTTCAAGCTGTTCTTGAAATTTCTTTTAATTCCTTCTAATTTTTTTATTTCGAGAGGAAGCCGATTTGGGATTTTCTCTATATTGTCGTCAGTGACGGTCAACCGCCTTCAGCCTCACAACCGCATGAAAAGTCCCAGTTCCTTCCGCATAATAAAGCTCCATATCACCGCCATAATTTTTAACGGTACGCTGTATGCTTTTCAGTCCCAGTCCGTGGCGGGCACTGTTTTTCTTGTGGGAAGAAAGTCTTCCATGTGCATCAAAAGGATCTTCCGGGCAGGAATTTTGGACGCAAAGTATGGCATAAGGTGCATTTTCTTGTCGAAATAGATTGACCTCAATGAACGAATCTGAAACACAGGATGCAGCTTCCATAGCATTGTCTAAAAGATTGCAAAAAAGCGCGGTTAAATCATTTGCTGTCATAAAATCTATACAATCATTCCGAATATCGGTTTTAAAACAAATTTCCTGTTTTTTACATTCTTCTTTGTAGCGGCAGAGAATGGCATTTAGGGTGTCATTTTTACATAACTGCAAGGTGTCGGAAGATTGAAGGCTGGCTGTTGTTGTAAGCTGTCTCTTATACACATCTCCGAGCCCACGAGACTAGCGCTCATCTC
>CAMQTN010000114.1 GCA_947037115.1 uncultured Lachnospiraceae bacterium | reverse complement strand
TTATATAAGTGTATTATAAACCTGTAATACAGGATACAGGAGACAGCATACAAATTATGCAAAAAATGAAGGGAGGAAAAAAAGACCGGAAAGAAGATGAATGCATGCACTGGTAATAAAGTAACGCGGCACATAAGAAAGGGAGGTTATCAATGAAAGTAAGAAGCAAGAGATTATTAGGTATGTTTTTGTCAGCAGCAGTAATAACGGGACTCGTTGTTGGATGCGGCTCGGCCAATCCGGAAACAGGCACAGAAGTAAGCCCGGAAACAAGCCCGGAAGTAAGTTCAGAAATCAAGACCGAAGCAATAGAAAGTACAGGCGAAAAGATTTCGCTTCTGCTGACTTACTCCGAAGAAAAGAAAGTATTGTATCAATGTATTGAAGATTTTACAAAAGAAACGGGGATTGAAGTAGAAATCCAGTATATGCCGTTAGAAGATTCCAGAAAGCAGATCAGTGTTATGGTAGCAAGCGGTTCCCTTCCTGACGTAATGGATATTGATAATACGGATACGCAGACGTATACGGAAATGGGAATTTTGGCGGATCTGACAGAGCGTGTGGAAGCGGAGATTGAGACGGGACAGTATTATGAGGGAGTTTTAGAGTCGCAGAAAGTAGACGGAAAATACTATGGACTTCCCTTTACGGCCAATAATTTGTGTCTATATTATAACAAAGACTTGCTTGAACAGGCAGGAGCAGAAGTGCCGACTACCTGGGAAGAATTATTGGATGCATGTGAAAAACTGAAAGCGGCAGGCGTGACAGGCTTTGGCGTCGCAGGCAGCCAGACGACAGATACTTCTTTCCAGATGTGGCCGTTTATCTGGGGAGCGGGAGCAGATGAGAAAACCATTGATTCTGAGCAGATGGTGGAAATGCTGAATCTGTATCGGACTATGGTTGACAATGAATATATGAGCACGGAAGTAATTAACTATGTGTCCGGAGATAACGCAAATCAGTTTACGGCGGGTAAGACTGCAATGATCATTGACGGCCCATGGAGAATGAATGCGGTAAAAGCTGACGCGGGGTTTGAATGGGGAGTAGCCCAGGTACCGGCGGGTCCGGCAGGAGAGGGAACCGTTCTTGGGGGACATAATTTTGCGGTGGTCGAAAATGAAAATACAGATGTAAGCTGGAAATTTGTAAAATATATGAATTCGCCTGAAGTGATGGGGAAATACAGTGAGGCTGAGAATTATATCCCTTCCAGAAAAGACGTATGTGAAAATCTGGAATATTATAAAACCGAGCCCATCAGTGTTTTTGTGGAAGCAATGAATACGGCGAAGCCAATGCCGAAGAAAAACTATAACAGCGTAAGCGACGCGCTGATCAAAATGTGGCAGAAGGTTGTATTGGGAGAGTCCGAACCGGAAGCGGCAGCGAAAGAAGCAGCAGAAACGGTGGCAGCATTAGAATAAAGACTTGAATGAGGACATGAGTATGGAGAAACGTAAAGATAGCAGAAACAGCATAAAAGAAAAAAGAGCAGGTTATGCGTTTGTTCTGCCGGCAATTCTGTTTTTACTTTTATTAGTCTTATATCCGCTGACATATAACATTACTATGAGTTTTCGGGATGTTACATTAAAAACTTTTAATGCGGAGCAGGATTTTGTAGGATTGAAAAATTATGTGGATGTACTGGCAATGCCGGTAGTCAGAAAAGCGATTTTTAATACTTTGTTTTTTACAGTCGTTTCATTGATTTTTCAGTTTGTGACAGGTTTTGCGCTCGCGCTGCTCTTTGCGAAGAAATATGGACTCTCAGAGTTGTCAAGAGGCCTGTTGATGGTCTGCTGGTTAATTCCGGTACTTGTGTTCGCGACAATATGGAAATGGATCTTTGCCGGAGATACTTCGGGGATTTTAAACTATATTTTGATACAGCTTCATGTGATCAAGACGCCGATTCGATGGCTGACAACTACAAATGGAGCGATGACGGCATTGATTATTGCCAATATTTGGAGAGGAGTGCCGTTCAATATGCTTCTTTTGGCCACAGGTCTTACAACATTGCCAATGGATGTGTTTGAAGCGGCAGCGATTGATGGAGCGTCTAAGTGCCAGTGCTTTTTCCGTATCACAATACCGCTTTTAAAATCTACGATTATCAGCGTTATCACACTTGGATTCATTAACACATTTAAGGTTTTTGATTTGATTTACGTTATGACAAAAGGCGGTCCTTTAGATTCTACACAGATTTTATCGACAGTGTCATATAAAATGTCATTTTCCAACTTTGAATTTGGACAAGGAGCTGCTGTGGCAAATATCATGCTGGTATTGATGCTGATTGTGGGATTCTTTCATCTCAAAATAACGGACAGAGAGGGGGTAGAGTGATTCATGGATAAAACGAAAAAAAAGAATCTTGTATATAATCTGATTACCATACTGATTTTGATCGTATTTTTGTTTCCGATTTACTGGATGGTGATTACATCCTTAAAAACAACAGGCGAGATTTTTGCAGAAGTACCAACGTTTTTTCCGAAAAAAATCACACTGAACGGGTATATTTCCCAGTTGTCTGTCGTTGGAACTGTTCCATTATGGAAAAATTTTGCAAACAGCTTAATGATAGCGGCAGCTTCCACGATTGTTTCTACTGGACTGGCAACTCTTTCGGCATATGGTCTGGCAAGATTTCGCTTAAAGCTGAGCAAACCGCTTTTGTTTATTGTCCTGGTGACACAGATGATGCCGACGGTTTTGTTTCTGTCGCCGCTGTTTATTACTTTTAAGAAATTGGGGATTTTGAATACACTTTTAGCGCCTGTTATTTATATCAGCCTGCAAAGCATTCCGTTTTGTATTATAACGATGAGACCATATTTTTTAGAGATTCCCATGGAATTGCAGGAGGCAGCTACGATTGACGGGTGTGGACGTTTTAAAACGTTTACAAAGATCATGGTTCCGGTTTCCTATCCGGGGATTGTGGTGTCAGCGGCGTTTACATTTCTCTGGGGCTGGGGGGACTTGATGGGAGCGTTGACGTTCATACAGACAGATGCACTTCAGCCCTTAACAGTAAACATGTATAAAGCCATAGGAGAATTTGGAATTGAGTGGAACAACCTTATGGCATATGCCGTTATTTTAACAATTCCAGTGTTGATTATTTTTCTTTTCCTGCAGAAATATCTGATATCCGGTATTACGGCAGGAGCAGTCAAGGCATAGAGAATAGAGCCGGGAAGGTTAGGAGGAATGTGATGCATTTAAAAAGAACCTCTTTTATGCTGTGGAAAGATGTACAAATTACAGGCGGCTTTTGGAAAAAACGGCAGGAGACAAATGAAAGAGTCACGCTTCCGGCAGAGTACGAACAATGTGTAAAAACAGGAAGAATAGAGTCGGTCAAATGTCTGTATCACCCGGAGGAAGACAAGCATCCCCGGAAAGGTGTTTTTACGATTGACGGCGTTTTGGCAGAAAATCTTGCAGACGAAAAAGAGAACGGGGAAAAAGCGGTTCCCAGGCCGCACCACTATTGGGATTCTGATCTGGCCAAATGGATTGAGGCGGCTTCCTATAGTTTGGCGGCACACCCGGATCAGGGACTGGAAAAGCAGATTGACGAGATCGTAGACGATTTTGAAAAACTGCAAATGGAAGATGGGTATCTGAACACATATTATACAGTCGTAGAACCGGGACAGCGGTGGACAAATGTCTATACCATGCATGAATTATATTGTGCCGGGCATCTCATGGAGGCCGCCTGCGCTTATTATCAGGCGACAGGAAAGAAAAAGTTTTTGGAGATTATATGCCGGTATGCAGACTGTATTGACAGGACGTTTGGAATAGAGGACGGAAAGATACATGGATATCCGGGACATCAGGAGATCGAACTGGCGCTTGTAAAACTTTATAGAGTAACGGGCGAAAAACGGTATTTAAAGTTAGCCAAGTACTTTATTGATGAAAGAGGAAAGCAGCCCAGCTTTTTTGAAGAAGAGGCGCTGGCACACGGACGGGATCCCGAAGAAGAAGGACCGAAGGGGATTCTGGGGAAGAGCTTTCTTCCGGCAGGCCCCTATGCATTGTTTCAGGCCCATCTCCCGGTCAGGGAGCAGAAGACAGCGGAAGGTCATGCAGTACGCGTGACGTATATGGGATGTGCAATGGCAGATCTGGCAGCGGAAACAGGAGATGAAAGTTTATGGGACGCCTGTGTTGTATTGTGGAAAAATGTGACGCAGAAGCGGATGTATCTCACAGGAGGCATAGGCGCCAAGGACGGAAGCGAAAGATTTAGCTTTGATTATCATCTTCCCAATGAGTCTGCTTATCAGGAAACCTGTGCAAGCGTAGGTATGGCAATGTGGGCGGCCAGAATGCTGCAGATAAAGCCTGACAGCGTATATGCGGATATAATGGAAAGGGCGCTTTATAACAGTGTCATAAGCGGCGTGTCTTTGGCGGGAGATACCTTCTTTTATGCCAATCATCTGGCGGCAAAACCAGAAATGTTTTCTGATGCGGTTATCACAAATCCAAGGATGTTTCCCAGAAGACAGAAATGGTTTGCAGTATCCTGCTGTCCCATGAATTTGGCAAGGCTGCTGGAATCTGTCAGCGGATATATTTATTCAGAAAGCGAAACAGCGTTTTTTGTACACCTTTTTATAGACAGTGTGACGGAAACCGTAAAGGAAAATACCCGTATCCAAATCTGTCAGGAAACCCAATATCCTTGGGACAACAAAACCAGACTTATAGTAACGGCAGAAAACCAGGTATATACGTCAATTGCGGTCAGGAATCCGGCTTTCAGCAGGAATACAAAGGTCTTAGTGGATGGAAAAGAAGCAGAAGCTGCCTTGGAAAACGGCTATTTATACTTGAGAAGAAGGTGGGAGGGCCGGACGGAAATCATAGTCGAATTTGAAATGGAACCGATGTATGTAGAGGCGCATCCTTATGTAAGAATGGATGCCGGAAAAACAGCAATACAGTATGGACCGCTCGTCTACTGTCTGGAAGAGGCAGATAATGGCCCCAATCTGTCTGCGGTCTTCGCAGACACGGCCAAAAAGCTGACCGTAAAATATGAACCGGATCTATTGGGCGGCGTCTGCGTTGTGGAAGGGAAGGCATTGCGGGCCTGTGCGGAGGACTGGGAAGGCATGCTGTACCGTCCGATAGGAAGCAGTTTTGAGGAAATGACTTTCCGGGCAGTACCGTATTATGCATGGAGCAATCGGGAACCGGGAGAAATGACAGTTTGGATAAACAGAGCTCATACGAGGACGGAGGAATAGATGAAAGCAGTAGTGTATGAAGACGTAGAGAAGCTGAGCTATAAAGAAGTTGAGATTTTGCCGGTAAAGAGCCATGAAGTCAGGATCAGTGTAAAAGCCTGCGGTATATGCGGAAGCGACGTACATGGGTATCTTGGGGTGACAGGCCGCAGGACAGCGCCAATGATTATGGGACATGAATTTTGCGGAGAAGTAGTGGAGAAAGGTGCCGATGTAGAAAACCTGTCTCCGGGAGCAAGAGTAGCGGTATATCCGGTAGATTTCTGCGGGGAATGCGAAATGTGCCGGAGTGGGGACGTGCATTTATGTCTGAACAAAAGGGCGTTTGGCGTATTGGACGTAGACGGCGCCTTTGCAGAATATATCAACGTGCCGGCCAAATGTTGTTTTCCGATTGCAGATGAAGTTTCCTATGCAACGGCATCTCTTGTGGAGCCGCTGGCCGTGGCTTTCCGCGGAGTAGGAAGAGCAGGAAGTCTGGAGGGTAAGACGGTACTGATTGTGGGAGCCGGCACGATCGGGCTATTGGCTCTTGCCTGTATCAGAATGCAGAAACCCTCAAAGATATTGATATCGGATTTAAGCGGCCACAGACTTGAAGTGGCCGGCAGGATGGGTGCGGATGTGCTTATAAATCCGGACAAAGAAGAGTTTCTTGAGCGTATTATGCAGGAAACGGCGGGAAAAGGTGTAGATGCGGCGGTAGAGGCTGTGGGAGCCGGCGGCGCGGTCCGGCAGGTGATGTCGTCATTGAAAATCGGCGGAAGCGCGGTTTGGATCGGGAACAATAGTAAGATGATTGAGATGGATATGCAGGAGACAGTGACGCGTGAACTGAAAATCCAGGGTTCGTTTCTCTACGGATATCAGGAATTTGAGACAGTAGTTAACATGTTAAACGAAGGAAAAATTTTTGTGGAACCATTGATCAGTAAAAAGATTGCTCTTTCACAGACGCCGGAGTATTTTAAGTTGTTGGCGCATACTCCGGGAGATCTTTTGAAGGTAGTGGTTGTAGACGAATAGTGGAGGTTTGCGTATGGGATACGATAAGGAGACAGTGGAACACCTGAATAAGGTGGCAAGAACATTGCGCAGAGATGTGGTTATCAGTGTTGGATTAGACGTTCCGGGGCATATTGGCGGAAGTAATTCATCGGCAGATATCGTGACTGCTTTATATTTTTATAAGATGAAACACGATCCGCAGAATCCGGATATGCCGGACAGGGACCGCTTTTTGCTCAGCAAAGGGCATGTGGCGATTCTCCAGTACGCCGCGCTTGCAGAGAGCGGATATTTTCCGACAGAGGACTTAAAACATACCAAGGAAATCGGTTCGTATTTGCAGGGCCATCCGGATGTGAGAAAAACACCGGGAATAGAAGCAGGCACAGGTTCTCTTGGACAGGGGCTTTCTATTGGATTAGGCATGGCGCTTGGGCAGAAACTGGATCACATTGACAGGAAAACATATGTTCTTCTGGGCGATGGTGAAATCGCGGAAGGACAAGTCTGGGAAGCGGCGATGGCAGCCAGCGCTTATCATGCGGATAATTTAGTGGCGATTGTGGACAGCAATCGTTTACAGGCAAACGGAAGGATAAAGGAAAGATTTGATTCCGGAAATATTGCTGCGAAATTTTTAAGCTTCGGCTGGAACGTCATGGAAATCGACGGACACAATATGGAAGAAATTTTGTCTGCGCTTGACAGGGCCGACGACGTAAAAGGCGTTCCTACGGTTATCATCGCGCACACGGTAAAAGGAAAAGGGCTTAGCTTTGCAGAAAATGTGGTAAGTTATCACAATGGTATGTTGACGGAAGAAACCTACAGACAGGCTCTGGAGGAACTGGCGTAAGGAGGAGATAAGGTGAGTTATACAAATCAGAGAGTCGCCTATGGCAATACATTAGTGGAGCTGGGGAGAAAAGATTCCAGAATTGTGGTGCTGGATGCAGATCTTGGCGGTTCTACTATGGGTAAACTGTTTGAGACAGAATTTCCGGAGAGGCATTTTGAGATGGGAATAGCAGAAGCGGATATGACAAGCGTTGCGGCAGGTCTGGCACAGACAGGGAAAATTCCTTTTACAAATTCTTTCGCTGTATTTGCTGCAGGAAGGGCATTTGACCAGATCAGACAGACAATCGCAATCGGCAGATTAAATGTAAAAATCTGTGGTTCCTCTTCCGGACTTTCTGATTTTGGAGATGGTGCAACCCATCAATGTGTAGAGGATATTGCAATTTTACGGTCCATTCCGAACATGACTGTGATATGTCCGGCAGATGCGAATGAGACGGTAGAGGCTGTCAAAGCTATAACGGAACTAGATGGCCCTTGTTATATCAGGTTAAACCGAAATGACTATCCCAATGTTACGTCAGAGGGAGAAAAATTCCAGATAGGTGTTCCGAAAATGCTGAAAGACGGAAAAGACGTAGTTGTATTTGCCATGGGTTATATGGTTGGAACGGCATTAAAAGCGGCTGCTGAACTGGAGGGAAAGATTTCGGTACGGGTTGTAAATGTTTCTACAATTAAACCTTTGCATGAAGATACCATAAAAGAGATGACAAAAGGATGCAAAGCGGTGGTGACTGTGGAAGAGCACAATGTGAAGTGCGGTATGGGAAGTGCGGTTGCAGAGATCCTTCGTAAAGAGAGGATTCCCATGGAATTTATAGGTATTCAGGATACCTTTGGGCGCAGCGCCCACAGCTATCAGGAATTGCTGGAATACTATGGTCTGACAGTGGATCATGTAAAGGATACGATAGAAGCGATGTATGCAATGGAATCAAAATGATGGAACACAGAAATTCGTTTATGCGCAGAGAGCAGCGCAGAAATAAGGAGGAAAAAATGCAAATAGGATTTATCGGATTAGGAATTATGGGAAAACCCATGGTAAGGAATCTTCTTAAGGCAGGGCATGAGCTGCATGTGTACGATATAGAGCAAAAATATGTGAGGGAGATGGAAGAGGCGGGAGCAGTGTCTGAACTTTCTTCGGCAGCAATTGCTGCGAAATGCCGCCTGATTATTACCATGCTTCCAAATTCAGAACACGTAAAAGCCGCTGTGATGGGAAAGGATGGGATTTTGGAGCAGGCGCAGCCGGGAACGATTTTAGTGGATATGAGTTCTATCGCTCCGCTTGCTTCGAAAGAAATCTGTGAAGCCTGTGAGAAAAAAGAAGTACGAATGATCGATGCGCCGGTTTCCGGAGGAGAGCCGAAAGCGATAGACGGAACTTTGTCTATTATGGCAGGCGGAGATAAAGCCGTGTTTGAAGAAGTCTATGATATTTTAACCGTACTCGGAAGCAGTGCGGTACATTGTGGGGCAATCGGAGCTGGAAATACGACAAAGCTGGCAAACCAGATCATCGTTGCTTTGAATATCGCGGCTGTATCAGAAGCATTTATGTTAAGTACGAAAGCCGGGGTAGAACCAGAGAAGGTGTTTGATGCGATAAAAGGAGGCCTGGCAGGGTCGACAGTGATGAATGCAAAGATACCGATGATTTTGGATGGGAATTTTGAGCCGGGCTTCAAGATAGATTTACATATTAAGGATTTAAGGAATGCGATCAATACAGGTAATGCACAGGGGGCGTTTCTTCCGCTTACCACACAGGTCATGGAGATGCTGCAAACACTCCATGCGGACGGTCTGGGAGACAGTGATCACAGTGCCATTGTGCGTTTTTATGAAAAAGTCACAGGGACAGAGATTCGTAAATAAAAATCGCCGCTGTAATATTTGGTAAAATCTAATTGACAAACCTGATATTATACGGGATACTACTAATAAATACATGCAGGAAAGTTGGGACAGATATACCGATGGGAATTGTACCGATTAAAAAAGTCAATGTTGGACAGATGGTATTTGATCAAATGCAGGAGCTGCTGATCAGAGGAGAGTGGAAGCCGGGAGACAGGCTTCCGTCAGAAAATGAACTTGCGGATATGTTCAATGTGAGCAGAATTACCATACGTCAGGCATTGCAGAAATTGTCTGTGTTGGGATTGGTGGAAACAAGATTTGGAGAAGGTTCATTTGTAAAGAAGTTTGACATTGGGGAAAATATGAATGCTTTGGTGCCCATGCTGTATCTTGACAAAAGTTCCAACTTACAGGTTTTTGAATTTAGAGAAATCATAGAGACAGAAGCAGTTGGATTTGCGGCAGAACGTGCGACACCGGACGGCATTTCAGATCTGGAGAAAACGCTTTTGGAAATGCAAATGGCATATGAAAAGGAGAGCTATGATATATTTGCCCGGAAAGACTTGGAATTTCACTTTAAAATCAGTCAAATGACGGGGAATAAATTACTGATTCAGACCAACATCATATTGAAAAAGATTCTGGAAGTTTCCATGGAAAATGTAATTGGTAAGATGGGATGCGAACCTGCTTTGTATTATCACAGAAAGATTTTGCAGGCAATCAGGGAAAAGGATAAGGACGAAGCTATGGTATTAATGAGAGAACATATCCGCAATAATAAAAGATATTATGAATGATTTTTTTGGTAAGGTCTGAACCACAGCTGAAAGGAAGATGTCGGGAGCGCCCGGTTATCCGTACCTGTTGAATTTGAAAAGTTTAACAGGTACGAATAACCGGGTGTTTTTTTGGGAACTGTGAGTTGACATTGTCCATGAAGTTTCAGGTTATCTCGATACGGAATATTCCATAGCGGAAACAAGAATCTTATTTGAAATGAAAGTGCATGGAAAATGTATCCAAAGCGATATTGCAAAAACCCTGCATATAGACAAAAGTTATTTGAGCAGGCTTATGAAACGTTTTTATAAGAATGGGCTCATTGAGAAAGATAAATCAGCCGAGGATAGAAATGGAAGTATATGAGTATCATAAAGAGGGATGCACATTTTTGAAGAAATATTGAAGACAGATGGAAAATTTAGAAGATAAGATTTGAGAGTATACTTTTTTGGTGAAATCGGATATAATATTCGTATATACGAAGGGAGATGAGTGATATGGAAGTTGCAGTTAAGACAACAGATGAAGTAAACGAGAAAATTGCAATGGAAACTCTATTTTCTTATCTTGATAAAGGAATCGATGATATGGAAGCAGGCAGGATGCATACAGTAGATGAGGCGTTCCAGATTATCAGGGAAAGAATGAACAATGAATTATAGAGTACTGATTGCAGATGAAGCACTGGCTGAGATTTTTGGACTTGTGCAGTACATTCATGCAGAACTGTGCAATCCGGATGCCGCCGAGAAATTATATGAGAATCTAAACCGGGAAACAAAAAACATGGGAGATTTTCCGTTGAAGTTTTCGGATTCCGCAATCAAGTATCGTGGGTATATCATACATAAAAAGGTTTATGAG
>CAMQTN010000113.1 GCA_947037115.1 uncultured Lachnospiraceae bacterium | reverse complement strand
CTTCGTCGGCAGCGTCAGATGTGTATAAGAGACAGGGCTAAACAAAGACTAATATTTACTTTTCGAATTAACTGTTTTACTGTTGGTATTGGAGATATCACCCAGAAACTGGATTCAAAAGAATCAGGAAGGTTCCTTACATGACGTTTAGAGAACAGTATGAGGCAGCGCTCACAGTCAAAGCCGCCGCCTGCCCGGAAACCATACCGAACACCTCATACTTTGCCGGCACTTTTTACGAGCTGCTGGATTCCACCGCAGAACGGCTCCCGACCGTCCTTAGCGGCGGCAGCATAGAAATCGGGGAAGCATTCTCGCTTCTCTTTAAGCCGCTGGGCTGCCGCCTGCTTCTCTACACGCAGGAAGGTTCGGGAACGCTCCTGCTTCCCGGCAGAGACTGTGCCCTGACCGCCGGTTCCCTGCTCTATCTGGACTGCAGAAACCTGTCTTTCTCCCTGACTGCCGTCGGACATCCCTGGCGCATTGTCGCTTTTTCGCTTGGGGGGGGGGCTTTTTAGCGTTTACGAATCTCTGGTTCCCTTCCACACCTTCCTCCTTGCGCAGACAGACGTATATTCTCCCATAGTGAGGGACTTAAAACAGCTTCTCGCCGGCAGCGCCGGCGCGGCCCTGGAAAATAAATTGAGGGATTCCAGTCTCATAACCGCCATTTTGACAGAACTTTTCATAGACGCCTTCCATCTGGAAAGGGAGGATACGACATGCGCTCCCTATCTACGGGAGCTCAGACATTACATAGACAACCACCTGACAAGCCACATAAGGCTCGGTGACCTGGAACGGCTCTGCCATATGAGCAAATACCGGATCTGTCACGAATTTTCCGCGGCCTTCGGCCTGCCGCCTCTCAAATATCTCAATAAAAAAAGGATGGAAGCCGCAGAAAACCTGCTGCTCTCCACCCAGAAAAAAATTCACGAAATCGCCCTGGAAACAGGATACGAAAACACCAACCACTTTATCAATCTTTTCAAAAAGGAATATGGCGCCACACCCCAGGCATACAGAGAGGCGCATCAAAACTGACGCGCCTTCACACTCTCTTTATATATGATTTTTCCGTCCACAATCGTTACGCCCTGCTTGTAGCTCTCGCCGGAAAGCTTACTGACCAGATTTTCAACCGTCTGTTCCGCCATCCTCGGCATGTCCACCTCGTAAGTGGTAATCTCCACATCGCACAGCCCCGGCGGCTGGTAATTGTCAAAGCCAACCACGGAAATATCCTGCGGCACCCGGTATCCCTCCTGATGCAGGTGCTCCACAAGTGCAGCCGCCGCCACGTCATTGTTGCAGACAAAAGCCGTGGGCATCTTTTCCGGCAGTTTCCACGTAAATCCCACGTCTGATCTTCCCGTCTCCTGGTTCCTGTCCTGAAGGACCCAGTCCCGGTCCAGTTCAACCCCGTGCTCCGCCAGAGATTTCAGGTAGCCGAAAAACCGGTCCGTGATAGAACCCGTAAAAAAAACGTTTCCCACAAACCCGATTTCCCGGTGTCCCACGTCAAACAGATAATTGGTCATCCGGTACATGCCCATATAGCTGTTGGATATCACCGCATCATATACGCCGTTCCTGTCGGTAAAGTCAAGCAGGATGAAGGGGATATCCACCTGCTCCATCAGCCTGTCCATGTAGCTTTCCTGCAGTCTTCCTATGACAATCAGGCCTTCCGTCTTCCTCTCCCCCAGAAGCCTTGGCATGACAAGCCGGTCCTCATCCTCGGCCTTTAACACCTCCAGCATGGTGAAGCACCCCTTCTGTACCGCTGCCGTGGCCACCTCCTGATAGAGATTCCAATAGAAAGATTCGTATTTCGCGAGAAAGCGGTCCGATACAATCACGCCAAAGGTATAACTCCTGCCGTTTGCGGACCGCTCCCTGTAGCGCACGGAAGTTGTCTTATAACCCATCTCCTGCGCTTTTTCTTTGATTTTCACGCGAAGTTCCTCACTGACGCCCTTCTGGTCCGACAGCGCCTTTGACACTGTCACCGTGCTGACCCCCATCACCTTCGCGATATCCGACATTCTTACCGCTTTTGCCATTTTCTTCCCAACTTTGCTAATTTTTTAAGTGATCTACTTAAATTATAAAGTAAAACAAGCATTTGTCAAGCCGCTTTACAAAATACTGTTCTGATAAAGCTGATAATAAAGCCCCTTCTTTGCCATCAGCTCCTGCTCATTTCCTTCCTCCAAAATCTTTCCGTCATCTACCACGAAAATGCGGTCCGCCTTTCGGATCGTGGACAGCCTGTGCGCAATGACAAAGGACGTCCGGCCCGCAAGCAGGTGCTCGATGCCCTCCTGCACCAAAAGCTCCGTCTTTGTGTCTATGCTGGAGGTCGCCTCGTCCAGAATCAGGATCTTCGGATCGGACACCATCGTTCTGGCAAATGCCAGAAGCTGCTTCTGCCCCACGGAAAGTCCGCCGCCCCGCTCGGAAAGCTCGGTATCATATCCCTTTTCCAGCTTTGTGATAAAGTCATGGGCATTGACCGCCCTGGCCGCCGCCTCGATCTCCTCATCCGTGGCATCCAGTCTGCCGTAGCGGATATTTTCCCGTATCGTGCCGGAAAAGAGGAAATTGTCCTGCGTCATAATCCCCATCTGCCTGCGCAGACTCTTAAGCGTAACCTCCCGCACATCCCGTCCGTCGATTCTGACCGCACCACCCGTCACCTCATAGAACCGGCTGATCAGATTGACTATAGTAGTCTTTCCCGCTCCCGTAGGCCCCACCAGCGCAATCGTCTCGCCAGGCTTTATCGTAAAGCTCACATCATCCAGCACTTTCACCTTGTCGTCATAGGAGAAATCCACATGGTCAAAAACCACTTCCCCCGATATCTTCGGCATATCTACCGCCGACGCGCCGTCCGCAATGCCCGGCTCCGTGTCCAGAATCTCAAAAATCCGCTCCGCCCCCGCAACGTTGGTCACAAGCTGGTTATAAAAGTTGCTGATATTGTGGATGGGCTGCCAGAACATATTCAGGTACGTGCCAAAAGCGATAAAAGTACCCACCGACACAGCATCCACACCCAGAATCACGATTCCCGTAAAATACAGGAAAATACAGCCAAGCCCCCATGACAGGTCGATCACGGAGCCGAAGGAATCGCTCATGCGCACCGCATCAAAAAAGGCGTTCCTGTGCTCCTCTAACAGCCCGTCAAAGGTATCTTCCGTCTCCTTCTCGGCATGAAAACTCTGAATGATACGGATACCCGCCATGTCCTCATGGATAAACGCGTTCAGGTTAGCCGATTTCTTTCGGAAAAGCTGCCAGCGCGGATGCGCCTTGTATTCAATATAAAAGGTTGCCGCCGCCATAAACGGCAAAGTCAACAGGGACGCAAACGCGAGCGCCGGATTCTTGCATACCATAATGACAATCACGGCAATTACCTTAAGACCGTCCGGCACCAGCGTGGTCACGCAGTTAGAAAGCACATCCTTTAAGGAATTGATATCCCCGATGATACGGGAGAGTATTTTTCCCGTAGGCCTGCTGTCAAAAAAGGCAAAATCCAGTTTCTGAATATGGGTGTACAGCTCCTGCCTGATTGTCAGGAGAATCCGGTTACACACCTTTGCCATAATATACATTCGCAGCTTCACGGTCGCCACCAGCGTCAGATTCATGATCAGCGCCGCCGCCAACAGCCGGTAAAGCCCCTTAAAATCGTTTTGACCAATATAGTCATCTATGGCAGACTCTATAATCAGCGGGTTCAGCAGCCGCACCGTCACGCCGTACCCCATAACCGCAAGCACCACAATAATCTGCCATTTATATGCAAACAGATAGGCTAACAGCCGCTTTATGGTCTGCAGCTTGCTCCGTTTCGTACTCTGCTCATCGTCTTTATACGAGTTGAAAGCCATCTGCCTCACCTCCTCCTCTCACCTGTCGCCGTCCTTCCCCGTCCGGCCTGTCTGCGTCTGTCCAGCCCATTTCCGCCCTGCCTGCATCCGTTCCGGCTGTTTCCGCAGCCGATGCCTCCCCATACTGGGACTGGTATGTCTCATAATACAGGCCGCGCTTTGCGAGAAGCGCATCGTGAGTGCCCCGCTCCGCAATGGCTCCGTCTGCCAGCACCAGAATCTCGTCCGCATGGCGCACCGCGCTGATTCTGTGCCCGATGATAATCTTCGTCGTATGTTCCAAAGTGCGCAGTGTCTGCTGGATCATCTGCTCCGTCTCCGTATCCAGCGCGGAAGTCGAATCATCCAACACCAGAATCGGATTTTTCTTGGAAAGTGCCCGCGCTATGCTGATGCGCTGCTTCTGCCCGCCGGACAAACCCACGCCCCGCTCTCCGATCACCGTGTCGTACCGCTTTTCCATCCGCTCGATAAACCCGCTCGCCTGCGCATCCGTGGAGGCCTTGCGCACCGTCCTGAAATCCAGATACCGCTTTTTCCCCAGCTTGATATTGTCGCCTATGGTATCCGAAAACAGGAAAACGTCCTGCATGACAAAACTCACGCTTGTGCGGAGCTGTTCCAGCGAAAGTCTGCGGATATCCACACCGTCCAGATAAACCGTTCCGCCCGTAGCGTCGTACATGCGCTGCAAAAGCTGGATAATCGAAGTCTTTCCGGCCCCCGTCGCGCCCATGATGCCAAGGGTTCCTCCCGCCTCCACGGTAAACGTGATATCATGGAGAATTTCATGCTGATCCGCCTTGTGGAAGGAAACATGGTCAAAGCACACTTTTCCCTGCACTTTCTCGAGTTTGACCAAATCAGCCGCCTCCGTGACTGTGGGCGTTTCCTCATATATTTTCTTTATTTTGTTGTTGGAAGCCACCGCTGAGGAGAAGCTGTTGGTCAGCCAGCCCAGCATCTCCATGGGCCATACGATATTCATGGAATACTCCACAAATGCAGTCATCTGCCCAAGCGTCATCTCCCCGTCAATCACAAACCGGCCGCCGACCAATAAGGTCAACAACGGCAGAATCGTAGAAATCACCGTGAAAACCGGGTAGTAGCGCACAAGCACCTTGGACTGCGCCATATTCAGATCATAGTACCGTTTGTTGTGGGAGAGAAACTTGTCGATCTCAAAGGATTCCCTGGCAAAGGCCTTGACCGTCCGCACGCCGCCCAGATTTTCCTCCGCAACCGTATTCAAAGCCGCGTTCTCCTCGCTGATCGCCTCATAGACCGCTCCCAGCTTCCGCTCCATAATTACCGCCACGGCTCCGCACAGCAGCATGGCCGCCGCGGAAAGCAGCGCCAGCTTCCGGTTAATCATACACATGCAGACCAGAATAATCCCCGTATGATAAGCCACCTCGATCAGCAGCATACCCACATAGCCAACCGCATCCCAGATGTGGTCGATATCCTCCTTGACGCGCGCCATCAGCTCTCCCGTGTTCGTGCGGTCAAAAAAATCCGCGCTTAAGGACTGGATATGCCGGAACAGATCCCGCCGCATATCTCCTGAAATTCTGGCGCCGTTTTTGTCAAAGGTGTATTCCTTCACATACTGGAAGATGCATCTGCCAAGCCCTACGCCAAAAAATCCCAGCAGCAGGAACTTCAACTCTCCGATTTTCCCTCCCACGATCACATCATCCACCACATGCGTCGTCAGTCTCGGCGCAAGCATATCCAATGTGACCGCGATGATAAGGGACAGCATGGCCCCCAGATAGGAGAACCGGTAGTCCCATATGTAGCTTGATATTTTTTTCATGTTCTGTATCCCCCATATCTTTGCACAACGCAAAGAGGCTGTGGTAAAATTACCACAGCCTCTAAAATAGCTAAAAGCCCAGCATATCTAATCACCGACTAATCAGGTTAATATACCCTGTCCCTGCCGGTTCGCATATATGCGGAGGTAATTTCATGCATTGTTTCCCTGTTTATTTGTCTGCCGCAATCGGCCATTCTATAAAACTTATTGATATGATTCATGTTAAACATAAGATTACCTCCTTTCCTAAATTTCGTTTTTATGATACTTTTGCCATATTAATACATATGGCCGTCTTTGTCAATGCCTTTTTTCATACACGTCATCTGTGCTGTTCAGCCGCGCCCATTCACACTGCTCACAGTTCAGCCGCGCCCACGCGCAAAATCGCGCCTTCGGCGCTCTCCGCTGCTTCGCAGCTCCTTTTGCTTATGAGCGGGCGCTCCCTCAGACCATCGTTTGTCTGCCAAATCCGTGCAAGCACGATTTGTACGTCAAACTCGGTCTGGCTGAACTGTTAGTGTTCCATCTTCCAGAAATACGCGCTGTAGGCAGGAAGCAGGCTTCCGCCGCCGAAGTCGTGTTTCTCCCCGGTGATGAGATCCACGGCCGTGCCGCAGCCCGCATCGAAATGAGCCGTGTAATCCTCCCCGTCAGCGTTGATCGCCACAAGCACTCTCTCATCCTCGCACTTGCGCTCGAAAATACACTGCTTGTTGGTAAGAACCACCGAACGGAAATCACCGTAATTGAGCGCCTTCGATTCTTTCTTCGCCTCGGAAAGCTTACTGATCCACTCGGTCAATTCGTTCCACTGCGGCTCATCAAAACAGGCCCTCAGCGCCGGATCACCCTCGCTCTTATTGGCCTTCGCCCCCCACTCGCTTCCGTAGTACACACAGGGGATTCCCGGCATACCGAAGCACAGCGCATAGATCAGCGGCAGGTGTTTCTCATTCGTCAGGTTGCTGGCAATACGGGACACGTCATGATTGTCCACAAAAGAGAGCATGTGCTTGCCTCTGTAAATGCACCAGTTATCCGGCCCGAACTGCCGCAGCAGGGAGTGGTTGATCTCAAACATGTTCATGCTGTTAAAACTGGAAAATAACCCTTTGTAGCACTCATAGTTTGTGGCGGAGTGCAGCATCTGGTCGTTTACCATCTGATTGTAATCGCCGTGCAGCATCTCCCCCAACAGGTAGAAGTCCGGTTTCAGACCGTCCGTAAAGGCCCGGAGCCTTCTCACAAAATCATGATCCAGGCAGTAGGCCACATCCAGACGCAGGCCGTCAATATCAAACTCCTCCACCCAGCCTTTCACGCTGTCAAGGATATGGTTGATCACATCCTCATGCCGCAGATTTATTTTTACCAGATCATAATTGCCTTCCCAGCCCTCATACCACAGGCCGTCATTATAATTGGAATTACCGCCCAGATTGATGTTAAACCAGCTTAAATAGGGAGAACGCTCCCTGTTTTGCAGCACGTCCTGAAAAGCCCAGAAACCTCTGCCCACATGGTTGAACACACCGTCCAGCACCACCTTGATACCGTTCTCGTGCAGATTTTCGCAGACCTTCTTAAAATCTTCATTCGTTCCCAGCCTGCAGTCGATGGTGCGATAATCTCTGGTATTGTAGCCGTGGGTATCCGACTCGAACACCGGGGAAAAATAAACCGCGTTGATCCCCATCTTCTTCATATGCGGAATCCAGTCGTTCACCTTCAAAATCCGATGCTCCAAAACACCGTCATTTTCAAAAGGTGCACCACAGAATCCCAACGGGTATATCTGATAAAACACACTCTCAAATGCCCACATAATTTCCTCCGTTCCGAAACCGCCCTTTCATTGGGCCAGCCCCTTTCACTCCTATATATTGTAGTTTACCAAGCATCAGTATACCACTTTTTGCCATTCTCCGTCAAACGCATTCCTGTTTCCGGGATTGACCGAATCGATTCTCTTACTTGTAAACTAAAATTCGTTAATCGACTTTTCCACAAAAATTGCGCCCTGTTTTTTGAAAACCTTTCCAAAAACAGATGAGAAATCCCCAATTTCCACAAAGTTATCCACATTGACAGCCTCGTCATTTCCCGTCAAATATTGTTTTATTTTTTACTAATTTGTCTGTCATTTTCGGTTTTTTCTATCACCTTTTCGTCGATCCGTCTTTTTTCCTGTCGAAACAGTTGACTCATCCTGTAACATCCTGTCCTCTGTGAGTCAATCACATTTTGTCCTTTGACGGTCGAAGTCAATACACATACCTTGTCCCATTCGCACGGCTTTTGTCTTTTTCTCTATTGACCTGCTCAGATAATGCAAAAATCCGCGATTTAAAGCCATTCATCCCAAAACCTTTCCACCTTTCGACCTATTTGGTCAACTGTCACAACCTCCTTTTCCCGCCATTCTCGCGGAAACAGTCTCTGGTAAGCGGGCGACAGAAACCGTTCATCCAGCAAAACCACAATCCCAAAATCGTCCACGGTACGGATCACCCGTCCCGCCGCCTGCAGTACCTTATTCATACCCGGATACCGATAGGCATAAGCAAAGCCGTCCTCCCCTCCGGCTTCAAAATAGCTTTTCAACAGCTCCCTTTCGTTGCAGACCTGCGGCAGACCCGTGCCCACAATAATGGCGCCGATCAGGCTGTCATTCTTCAGGTCAATGCCCTCGCTGAAAATACCTCCCATCACACAAAACCCCAGCAGGCTTTTCTCCTCCTCTATTTCGATATCCATCTGAATCACACCTTGCAGGTCGCAGTCCTCATTGCCCCGGAACCGGTTTAAAAAGGCTTCCCTCGCTTCTTCATCCATGTAACTTTCCTGCACGATGCAGTCTACATTCCTTTCTTCATTGAAATACTTCTGATAAATTTCGAGGACGTGCTGTAAAAAAGCGTGGGAGGGAAAAAAGATCATGTAATTGCCCTGCCTCTTCTCGATCACGTTGTGAATGTAGGAGGCAATGCGGTAGTATTCCGCATCCCCTCTGCGGGTATAGCGGCTGGTCACATCGCTGCCTATGTAAAGCCCCAGCTTATCCGGCCGAAACACCGACTTCGCATAGACCTCGTAATCCCCCTCCTCCGCACCCAAAAGGGTCTTGTAATATTGGATCGGAAGAAGCGTGGCGGAAAACAAGATTGTGCTCCTTCCCCTCTGCATACAGTTTCTGAGATTGCCCGCAGGGTTCACACAGAAAAGTTTGACGATAAAACTGCCGTCTCCCTGAATCTCCGCATAGGTCACATAGTTTTCATCCATCAGCTCATACATTTCCAGAAAATGGGAAACTTCAAAGTAAAAGGACAGGATATCTCCCCGCACAGGGCTCTCCTCATGATCCTCCAGATAGTCTTCAACCGCCGCCGAAAGGCGCATCAGCGCGCGTACCAGTGCGTCAATCAGCTCCACCACGCAGTATCCGTCGCAGTCCCGCTTCAGATGAAGCATCTCCCTGTTGCATTTATCCAAATTGTTTGCAATTCTCTGATCGTAGGGTTTGACGGTCTTTTTCAGTTCCAGAAAATCTTCCTTGCGCAGCAGCGCACTGTACATGTCCCTGCCCCGCTCCACCAGATTGTGGGCCTCATCCACCAGAAAAATATATTCCCCCTTCACCCCTTCCGCAAAAAACCGGCGCAGGTAAACATGGGGATCAAAAAGATAATTATAATCACAGATAACCGCATCCGCAAACAGACTCATATCCAGGCACAACTCAAAGGGACAGACCTGATGCCTCCTCGCACAGTCCTCTATCTGCTCTCTCGTAAAGTTGTCCACATGGGTCAACAAGTCGTACATGGCCTCATTCACTCTGTCATAGTGGCCTTTCGCATAGGGGCAAAATATCGGATTACACTCGGTTTCCTCCATAAAACAGGTTTTGTCCTTTGCGGTCAATATGACACTTTTCAATTTCAGCCCCTGCTGCCGCAGCAGGGTGATGGTATCGTCCGCCACCGTGCGGGTGATGGTCTTGGCCGTCAGATAAAAAATCCGCTCACAAAGCCCCTCACCCATAGCCTTCACAGCCGGAAATACCGTGGAAATCGTCTTTCCCGCACCCGTGGGCGCCTCGATAAAAAGCTTTCTTTTATGGTAGATCGTCTGATAGACATAGGTTGCCAGCTCCTTCTGTCCCTCCCTGTAGGAAAAAGGAAAGACCATCTGCTTAATGGAATCCTGCCTGCACTGCTGCCACTGAAAACGGAAATCCGCCCACTTCCGATACTGCCCCATCAGCTCCGCAAACCATATTTCTAATTGACCGAATGAGTATTCCTCCTGAAAATAGCGGATTTCCTCCGTCTCCATATGACAATAGGTCATGCGCACGCGGATCTCTTCCAGCCTGTTTTTACAGGCATAGATATAAGCATAGCATTTCGCCTGTGCCAGATGCACCTGCACGGGCGCTTTCATTTTATGCAGATCGTGATAAGTCCCCTTGATCTCGTCAACGGTCACCTGCCCCTCCTCCGTAATGATGCCGTCGGCCCGGCCCTCCACCACAATCTCATAATTGTCCGCATCATAGACATAGTGCAGGGGCACCTCCGCCTGATAGGACGGGCCCATCCGCCGTTGGATCATACGGTGGATCCGCCCGCCCTCCTGCATGGCATTTTCAGCGGACGCCGCTTTTCGATTGTCTATATCGCCGGATCGCAGAATAAATTCCACCAGACTCCGCACAGAAATCCTCACTTCCATGTTGAAACCTTCCTCATCGTGTATAAGCAGATTCGGTTCGCCCGCTGCTCTTCATATGGGCAGACTCGGATTGTCATAAACCGCCATCAACATTCCTTCACTACATCTGTCATCGGGATAAGCCTTGTTCCGCAGTCGGTCTTTGTATCCGTAATGATATTCTTGGAACGCTATCATTCATTACCACCGACATTATCTAAACCATAAAAGATATGGTGCAATCTCACAAGCACCTTTATTGTATACTGTGGAATACGGCAATCCAATTCATCCACAAATTATACAATTGTTCTTTCTGCCGCTATTTCCTGCGATTTCCTTGATTTTTTCTTTTGCAAGTTCATACCCAGCTTTCATTGTATTATCTATATTTTTACTAAACATTTTCTATAAATCCCTCACGATTTAACAAATCTAATCTTTTGTCCATAAGATTCCCCTTTCATCCAGCAATGAACTGCTGCCATAGCGAATTTCCATTTTCGACATTTGTTTCTATTATATATATGTTC
>CAMQTN010000112.1 GCA_947037115.1 uncultured Lachnospiraceae bacterium | reverse complement strand
ATTCTATATCGGAAAAAACCAATAATAATTTAGCAAAATAGGAAAAATAGTTTATATTTTTAAAAAGATCCTTCCTGCGCAGGGCACTATGTCGGGATGGCAGCGCAGCCCCGCTTTACTTCTATCCTGTTTTCCAGTATACTTTTTTTATTATCATACCGTTTCATACATCATGGAAGGGAAATCGCTGCCAATGGAAATTTTATTCTACCGCTACAACAGCATATGTGAACCCGATATCTTGCAGGTTTTTACGGATTTCGGTATCACGGTGCACGTTGAGGATCTGGAAATGCACAACAAAAAAGCCACGCCCCGGGAATGTGCAGGAAAAGTGTCCGGGTGGATTCTGCAAAGGCCGCTCGCCTTTGTGTTCAGCATAAACTTCTTTCCGGCTATTTCCTACACCTGCGAAAAGCTGAAAGTTCCTTATGTCTGCTGGAGTGTGGACTCCCCTGTGCCGGAGCTGTTTTCTAATGCCCTGAAAAATTCCTGTAACCGGGTCTTTTTGTTCGACAGGGCCCAATATGAATTTTTCTCCCCCATAAATCCGTCCTGCATCTATTATCTGCCTCTTGCCACCAACGTAAATCGCTGGGAGAAGATTGTGCTCGGCATGACCGGGGCGGATTTTGCCCGTTACGGCGGGGATGTGGCTTTCGTAGGTTCCCTGTACACGGAAAAATGCAGGTATGACAGACTGGCGCTCTCCGACCATACCCGTGGATTTGTGGACGGGCTGATAGAGTCCCAGATGGGAGTCTTCGGCTGTAACCTGATCCCCGAAAGCCTGACCGAAGAGGTGATCCGTGAGATCGCAGACGCCGATCCCGATTTCTACAAAAGCGACGACTCCTATGCGGATATGTCCCGCTATCTGGCCGCCCACCAGTATATCGGCATGAAACTGGCCGCCGTGGAAAGACAGCGCACGTTAGCGTTTCTCTCCGAACGTTTCCACGTGAATCTCTATACCAGAAGCGATGCTTCTTCACTGCCAAAGGTAAACTGCCCCGGCGGCGTGAACACCCTGACCGAGATGCCGAAAGTCTTCCACGCAAGCCGGATCAATCTGAACATCACCATGCGTCCCATCGAAACAGGGCTCTCGCTGCGCATCTGGGACGTCCTGGGCTGCGGTGGTTTTCTGATCACCAACTATCAGGCGGAAATTCCGGAATATTTCGAGATCGGAAAGGATCTGGAAACCTATGAGTCCATGAAGGAGTTAGAAGAGAAAATACGTTACTACCTCACCCACGAGGAGGAGCGGGTGGAAATCGCCATCCACGGATACGAAACCGTGGCAAAATACCATACCTGGCGGCTCCGCCTTGCGCAAATGATCAAAATTCTGACAGAAAGGCCGGAATGAAGAAGAACGCCGTAATCGGCGTTCTTCGCTGTAAACATGCAATTTCTTCCCGGCAGATTCACCCCAGCAGATTCTTGAGGGCCTCCATGCCGTCCACATCCCCGGCCTCCTTGTTGGCGTCCTGAATCTGCATATAGACCTCTTTGCGGTACACAGGCACTTCTCTCGGTGCGCTAATGCCAAGCTTCACCTGCTCGCCTTTGATCTCAAGAACCGTAATTTCCACATTATTATTGATCACAAGCGCTTCGTTCTTTTTTCTGGATAAAGCTAACATTTACTCACCCGCCTTTTTCTTATTCTTATTTAAGATATCGTAGATAGGAAACTTAACATTGTAACCCTCTCCCTCCACAATCACCTGTGTCGCCAGCCTCTTCGCCGCATTGATAACGATGGGGCCTTTCAGATTCACTGTCATCTTCTCTATCTCTTTAGGCACGGTCACTGTCACCATGACCAGAAGCTCATCCGGCTGGATTTCTCCGATGTTATTGAGAAGTTCGTCGTCCACTTCAGGGCTGTAGTCCGGGCACACGATCAGCGGGTCCATCACCGGCATCGCGAATGCAGGCTCCTGTATGGATTGCAGCCAGTGGATTGTATCCGTCCCTTTCTCCTCATCGTGAATCAGGGCAAAATCCTGAAGCTCCGGAAATCCAATGATTCCACTGGGAAAATGTATGATTTTCTCATCGTCAATCGTCACTTCACCGAATACTCTTGTCTTAATCTGCATACCCATTATCCTTTCTGCCTTCCCTGCGCCTCATGCACCATTCGCCATATCATTCCATTGCGAAACAGTCTGCCTCGAGCAGGCTCCCGCAGTCTGTCTCTCACGTAACTGCATGGCTCATTGCTCATCAAATATAATTCATCAGATTTGTCTGCATGATCTTACCGGTCGCCATAAGAGCCGCATTGTAAGTCAGATCGGCGCTGGTCATCTCAATCGCCACTTCAGTGATATCAATGCCCTCGTTATCCTGCTGCAGCTCCTTGTAGGTAGCCTGCTGATTCGTCAGTCTCGTCTTGATCAGCACCAGACGGCTTCCCCTGGTAGCATTGTCAGTCATGGCCACTCTGGAATCATCCATATACTTCTGATATTTTGAAATCTGATTCTCGAACTTCGTGTGAACGTTGTCACGGATATAGGTCCACGCCTTATCCACACCTTCCAGACGCTTTGCGTAATCTTTATATTCTTGGCTGTCCTCCGGCCATTTCGCCTGTTCTTCCTTTAAATTCTTCTCCAGCGTCTCGATATCCTCAAGCTGCTTTATAAAGTGGTCAAAATCATCTATATCCCTCTGCACGTCGTGGGTAAAAATCTCATCTGCGCGGGTATTCACCTGAATCTGCTGATTGTAACCTACATCATAATAGATATCCTGCGTTCTTCCTTCCTCGCGCTGGGTGTTGTAGGCAGTCTTCCGGTACTGCGCATCCGCCAGAGCCACATCGGGCCCCGTCGTCCGCAGCGTCTCCGTGCAGTTAAAATAATGTACGGGATTGATGTCGCCTTCCTTCCACTCGGATTTATCGTAGTTCACCTGGAAAGAATCCTTTCCGGCAAACGCCGCCTCGCTGAAGTTCGCCTCATAGAAATCCTTCGAGAAAACCATCTCGCCGCTGGTGGGAACAAAGGCAATTCCTGTGCAGGTGCCCTCCGAGATCGCCTTGTAAGCCTCCTCCTGATCCCCAAACTCCTGCACGTCAAGTTGAGGGAATGTTACTGACGTAATCGGAGGATTCGAGGTAGCCGTCAGCTTATCACCATTTGCAGGATCCACCGCACTCACCACATTCACTGTGGCTGCAAGCCCGCCGTTAGTGCCAGGCGTCGTGCCGGGATTCATGGTGATCTCCATCTCAACGTTATTATAAACCTTGCCCGTAGCATCCTTGTACTCCGGCAGGGTAACCGTCAGCTTCTTCGGCTTTCCCTCCACGTCTGTCCCATTCAGGGAATCCAGATTATTATAAGAAATACGGAAGCGGTAAAGGGTATCATTCGAAACCGCCTGCTCATAGGAATGTTCATCATCGATGTCTCCCGGCGTTGTCGGTGCGCCAGGTCCTGCCAGGCCGTCCCGCAGCTTGTCATAGTCGGTATAGCTGACCCTGCTGATATCCTGATATCCGAAACTCTCATTGATATTGTAGGATATGGGATGCTTCTCCATCTCCTTCATATCCTCAGCGGTAAAAGTAATCGGAAGATCCGTCCTGTAACCGGAGAATACATAGCGTCCCGCATAGTCCACATTAGCAGTGGAGTAAAACTCCTTTGTCACCTGCTTCATCTGGGTCAGATAAATCCGCAGATCATCCGCCGTCTCAAATTTGTTCGGAGCGGACGTCGCCTGCTTATAGAGATCATTCAGCACATCGTCCACCGTCTTCATGGCGTCTGCCGTCAGGTCGAGCCACTGCTTCGCATCCTCCGCGTTCTTTTCATTATACTGCGTGGTCATCGTCACATTGCTTCGCAGGCGAAGCGCCCTGATCGCCACCACCGGATCATCGGAGGGACGGGCGATCTTACTCTGGTTGGTCATCTGATTCGTCAGTTTATCCTGTAAGATCTTATTCTGATTGATATTATATGCGGCGTTGTTCCGCATAATCTTATTTGTCATTCTCATAGATGATTTCCCTCTTTCTATATTTGCTCAATCGCCTATACGCCGGTCTGCAGTATCAGTCTGTCATAAATTTCTGTCAGCACATTGATCATCTTGGAAGCCAATGTGTAAGAGTTTTCGTATTTCACCAGATTCATGGCCTCTTCGTCCTCATCCACACCGGAGATGGAAGTCCTCTGGTTATCGATGTTCGTCTCCAGACTGAAATAGGTGGCATAGAAAGTCTCCGCATTGCTGGCGTTCAGAGTCGCATCCGACAGAATGCATTCCAGGAAACCGCCCGCGTCCCTGCCGCGGAAGCTGAACTGGTTCTTGTCAGTCAGCATGGAGATCACCGCCCACACCTGGTCGCACTGCTCTTTGCCCTCTATTTCATCCACACCGTCGCCACCAGGTACACCAATTCCGTCTTTGTTATCAATATCTTTCCTAGTTCCCAGCAGATCCGGGTTCTTAACCACAGCGTCCAGAAGCGTCACATTGCCGGCCGTCAGGTTATAGTAGCCGGTATTTTCCCCATTCGCCGCGGAAGCATCCAGATCCTTCTGGGTATACTGCCCATCCTTTCTGACATAATCCGCAGTAAAGAGAATGTCCGCTCTCTGAGGCGGATCTTCCGCCGTGAGTCCTACTTTAAAGATATCGTTTACCTTTTTCGCAAATTCACGCACCCACTCATTCATCTGCTTCATATAATAAGGGACGCCCTGATAGTCGATCTCAGCGCCTACGGAAACCTCCGACCATGTCTTTCCTGCAGTCAGCGGCTGGTCGCTCTTTTTATTGTCAACGGTAAACGTATACGTGCCGTCGCCGTTGTAAGACCAATTCGTATAGTAATAAAGCTGGTTGCCGATGTTGATAACGCCGCCGGTATCGGAAAGATTACACTCTGTTATACTCTGCAGGTGCGCTTCCGTCGTCTTTATGGTCACAGTGGAAAAACTGTTGTGATACGACACACTCGTGGCGGTACCCTTAAAATACTCGCCGTTGTTGCCGTCGCGCATCTCGATCAGCCCGCGCAGCTCGCCGCCCATGGAGGCATTGTAAAGGTTGAAGTCAATGCCGTTGCTCCACACAATATCATAGAGGCCGTCCACGTCGGTCTGGTTCACCTTCTCTTCCTTCGTGCGCGCCACACAGACCAGCGTCCTGTAGTCGTCCATATCCACCAGCGTCTGTCCGCCGGCAATCTTTACTATATATCTGTGGGCCGCCGTCTCATTGCCCTGTTCGTCCAAAATAGGCAGTTCCTGCGTCTGCACATCCACAACGGCGGAGAGCTCGTCGATCAGCAAATCCCTCTTGTCACGAAGTTCATTTGCCCTGCTGCCCGTCAGCTCAATGGTATTGATCTGCTTGTTGACAATGGCCAGATCCTGCGCGATGGAATTGATCTGATCCGCACGGATTTTGATCTCGTCGTTTACATCAGACTGAAGATCCTGCAAATCTCCGTACATATTATTGAAATAATCAGTCAACGCCTTGGCCGCGCCCAAAAACTGCGCTTTCGTATCGGTGCTGCTGGCATTTTTCGTAATCTCCTGCAGCGTCACGCCCAGCTGGTCAAACAGGGTTTTAAATCCCGTCGTATTATCGTCCTTGAAATACTCCTGAATCATGTTGCAGTAGTAAGCCTTCGCGTCATACTCGCCCAGTTTCGTCTCGTTGGCCCAGTATTTATTGTCGTAGAACTGGTCCCGCACCCGCTCAATCGCCAGCGTCTCCACACCTGCGCCCGCACAGCCATAGGTTGCAAACACGCGCAGCGCATTGGCTGCCTCCGTCTGCACTTCCTGTCTGCTGTAGCCCATAGTGTTGACATTGCTGATATTATTACCTGTCGTATTCAGGGCGGCATTAGCCGCCCGAAGCCCTGATGATGCAATTGTCAGTCCAAAAAATGTTGATGCCATATGTTCACCTTTCTCAATACGGTTAATTTCGCATAAATTTACTTCAATTATCGTCCGAGAGTGGATAACAGATGATCCAACATCTCGCTGACTACATTGATATATCTGCTGGATGCGTTATAGGCGTTCTGATACATTATCATGTTGGTCAGTTCCTCGTCTGAGGAAACGCCTAAAATCTCTTCCCTCGCGTATGCGATCGCATCTGTGGCAACCGTCTGGTTTTCCTGCACTCCCCTGAGTACCGATCCCGTGTTTGCAATCTGTGACACCAGATTTTTATAGTAATCGATAAAGTTGACAGGTGTCGTCACCTTGGGATTCAGGGTATAGATCGACTCCTCGAAAGCCTTCTTCAGGGCCTCCATGGTTTCATTATCCTCAGAGTGCTCGTCAAGCCTGAATGTCAACAGGGAAGGATTCTGGCGAAGCTCGGGATTCACCAGCATATTCCTCACCGTCCAGCCCGTCTCAGGCTTTCCGTTATCGCCGGATGCAAGCTGGAACAACTGATAGGGATTTCCGTTCGCATCCCGCAGATAGTTGGAATCCGGGTTCAGCTCTCTGGCCCTGTCCGCCGCTTCCGCCAAAACATCATTGATCTTGGTGGTGATAATGTGTACCAGCTTATCAAATTCCGCCTGCACATTCATCACGATGGACTCAGATACATGTACGTCATACCAATTCTCTTCGTACACACCGTCCGGATTGATGTTGTCAAGCTCATTGTGGGTCGCCCTGTGATCTCCTCTGGCAAGCAGGGTGCTCTTCAGGGAACCGATGTCCGTATTATACTCAGAAGATATCTTCTGGTTCAGGTTAAACACCTTCGCGCTCTGTATGCCCTCTTCCGTGACAATGGGATTGCCCTCCCCGTCAAGTTTAAAGCTGGCAAACATCTTCCAGTAGGGGGTATAAAATCCGGTCGTCGGATCCTGATAAAGGGCTATTTCATTGACTGTTCCGCCCTTCACCAGATCTGTCTGCTCGAAGCGGACATTCACATTCCCGATCGAGTCTTCCGAGTAGGATACGCTTCCCAGCTTTCCCAGCTCGTCCAGAAGGTAGTTTCTGCGGTCTCTCAGGTCGTTCGCGTTCTCCGGTCCGGCCTCGACCCGCACAATTCTCTTATTCAGTTCATTGATTTCCCGCGCATATTTATTGATCAGGTCAACGTCTCTCTTGACCTCTTTATTCAGATTATCCTGATAATCACAAAGGCTGTCATAAACTTTGCGGGCCTTCGTGAGAAATTCATACGCTTTCGTCACAAACAGGTTCTGGTTCACCGAAGAAGTCGGGTCCTTGGCCAGCTCCTGCACCGCGCCCCAGAGTCCGTCCTTCGTGTTCGCATCATTGTGGTCGCCCACAAGCGACTCGGAAAACTCATGACCCTCGTTGGACTCTCCAAGGATATACTCTATCTCCTCCAAAGCCGCCGCGGAAACATCATAAAAAGCCATCCGCCCCGACTCACGGCGATAGTTTCTATCCAATATCCAGTCTCTTTCCTGTCTTGTTCGGGTATAATTGACACCCAGACCTGTCTGTTTCCAGTTCGTTGTAGAGCTTTTGGAAAGAGTAAGATAGTTCCTCGTTCCCTGCGCTACCTGCTGTCTGGTATATCCTTGGGTGTCTAAGTTAGACATGTTGTGCGCCGTAGTATTCAGCGCATTATCTGATGTTCTTAATCCTGATGTGCCTATATAAAGGCTTCCCATTAATGACATATTTTACCGTCCTCAACAATTATTGCTTGGCGTCAAAGGTCTTATTGACCGTTCCGATCACATCGCCGGTATTGCAGGCGCCCCTGTTATAATTGGCCGTCTCCGGCGCCTTATTCATGGACTGTAAGACCTGCATGTTAAACTGCACCAGCTCCAATGCGTTCTCGATTAACTCCTTGTTCTGCTCGTTAACCCGCTTCACCGCACGTACGTTTCTGCGCAATTCATCAAATACCGATGCCAGCCTCGCCTGTTCCTGTGGCCTTGCCGCCAGCATATCAATCAAATCTACAATTTTCAGTTCCGCAACATCCTTGTTAAGTACGTTCGCAATATCATTAACAGCTTCATTTCTCTGGTGATCCAGATGATTGATTCTGCTTACGATGATTTGCTCCTCATCCGTGATTTCCGCTAAACTTTTAATATCGTCAGACACAATGGCAGGCGTCTTTTTCATGGACGTTTCCAACAGATTCCCGTATTCCAGATTTTCTTTCTCCAAAACCTCGATCAAGGTTTCCATCAAACTTGCCACGCTGTACCTGCCTCCTAAAGATTTCCAATCTCCTCATACTGCCTCATCAGCTTCTCCGCGAAGCTCTCGCCGCTCACATTGTACGTGCCGTTCGCAACACTCGCCTTGATGGGAGCTGTCAGCTCGCTTCTGATGTCATCGGCTGCCGCAACCGCATTTTTCGCAGTCTGAATATCCTTGCCGAAGCTGGAGATCTGAATCCGGTCAGAACCCGCACTCTTAGTTGTGTTCTGTGTCTTGGCCTTATTCTTAGTGCCATAGATCTGCTGTATCTGTGTATATGCCTCGATACGCATATAGGATTCCTCCTTTCTCCCACGGTTAATTTCCGAAGAAAACTAACCTCATTTCAATCTCTTACACTATAAGTATCGGTTATTTTCCATAAGACTTTAGGGGTGGAATGAAAAAAGCAAAAAAAGAACGGTGTGAAAAGATGTTGATAAATTTCGCAAAATAAAAAATAGAGGAAACGCTCTGTTTATCAAAGTTTCCTCTATTTTTCACAGTGCCGGCGACCGGAATCGAACCGGTACGGGGGATTAGCCCCGCAGGATTTTAAGTCCTGTGCGTCTGCCAGTTCCGCCACGCCGGCAAATTCATTACCCTTAATTATATCTGCCTGAATCTGCCTGTCAGAACAGAAACGACCCGGATGGGACTCGAACCCACGACCTCCGCCGTGACAGGGCGGCGCTCTAACCAACTGAGCCACCGGGCCAAAATATACTGCGCTTATCAAAACCTGCACACGCGCTCCGCGCCCACTGTCCGGCTACACCGGACGTATGATCGTTAATGTCACAAGAAAAATAAATGTCTGCTCCGCAGCCGCTTATTTTTCTTTTGTGACCATTAAGATGGACCTTCGGGGACTCGAACCCAGGACCGACCGGTTATGAGCCGGTTGCTCTAACCAACTGAGCTAAAGGTCCGCAAATTCTGAAATCGGCAAATCTATGACTCCAACGGGAATCGAACCCGTGTTACCGCCGTGAAAGGGCGATGTCTTAACCGCTTGACCATGGAGCCCCAACGACGATATGATACCATACTCCCGGCCATTTGGCAAGGAGTTTTTCTTCTCTCCTGCTTTTTCTTATTTTTTCGCTTTCTCGTCCCACACCGGCACATCTGTCCCGGCGATCCGGGACGTGAAGGGCGTGCCGTCTTTCTTTTCAAAATGAGCTGTTGCCCGCTTCACATAGGAAAAGCCCAGATACAAAAGCGGGATATTACAGTAGGCGATCAGGATATTGGCAAAATCGGAAAGATCCCACAAAGACCCAAGATCCATGCCCGCAATACTGGTCAGTACGCCAAAAGATACCACCAGCATACAGAGAATCCGGATCACCATTAAGAATGATTTCTTCGTGGAAATCCGGCTGGCGCAGATTTCCGTGAAGGAGATAAATCCCAGAAGACACGTGAATGCAAACAGGCCGAAACACACGGAAATCAACAGGGAAACCATCGTATTAAACGCCGTTCCCGGAGCCAGCTCCGTCGCAGACGCCAGATATTTGGGAAGTTTCCCAAGATCAAACCATGCCGCTGAAGCATCCGTAAGCCAGACCCGCCCCATAATCACGACAAAACCGGTCAGTGTACAAATGACAATCGTGTCAAGAAATACGCCGATGGCCTGCACGCACCCCTGACTGCACGGATGATCCGCGTCTGCGGCCGCGGCAGGCATCGTTATGGTACCCTGCCCGGCTTCATTGGACATCAGCCCCCGCTTCACACCCTGAATCAGTGCGACGCCAAAAGCGCCGCCAAATACCGCTTCCGGCTGAAACGCCTCCGTAAACACAGCGTAAAAGAACCACGGAATGCGGCTGAAATTCACAACAATCAGCACCAGCACCGTCAACACGTAAATGACTGCCATGACAGGTACCAGAATATCCGTCACCTTCGTCACTTTGCGGATACCGCCCCACGCAATCACGATCATTGCCACAAGCAGAACTGCAAAAGCAATCCAGTAAAGCGCTGAATTTGTATCAATACTGTGCCCCACAATCACCTCCGCTATCTGGCCCACAGAGGAAACCGCATTAAAGCCCTGCGCCGGAAAACACAGAAGCGCATAGATAATATACATGACAGAAAGAACCACCCCGGCCGCCGCCGAACCCTTCAAAAGCCGCTTGCCGTAAAAAGCCAGACCGCCCACATACTCATCGCCTTTTTTCTCTTTAAAAATCTGCGCCAGAGTGGATTCCGTGTAGGCTGTGGCCATACCGAAAAATGCGGAAACCCACATCCAGAATAGCGCTCCAGGTCCACCGATGGAAATTGCTCCCGTCACGCCCAGAATATTACCAGGGCCCACCCGCATGGCCGTCGACAGAAAAAAGGCCGCCAGCGATGAGATACCGATCTGTGCAGACTTACTGTCCTTCAGCACCCGTATCCCATGCCCGAAATAGCGAACCTGGACAAAACGCAGTTTACAGGTAAAATAGATTCCTGTCCCTAACAGCAGGATAATCGCCAGAGAAAAATTTCCCAGAACCGGAATGGAACTGTACCACGTAAAATTGGCCGGAAAGTCCCAGAACAGATCGGAGATAACCTGAATTTTAGCGCAAATCGCATTGATTGCATCGAATAATGCCTGCATATGTACTGCTCCCCCTCTCCCCATGTACCATAAGTATACTATGCTTCCGGAGCAATTACTACAAAAAAGACTGTCTGCCATAAAAAAAGCTGAATTGTAAATTTAAATTCTACCCATACCCCTTTCATGCAGAACTTAATCT
>CAMQTN010000111.1 GCA_947037115.1 uncultured Lachnospiraceae bacterium | reverse complement strand
GAAAAAGAAAGAAAGAAAGAAATCTTGATGAGACTTAAAATCAAAAAACCTTCTAAGTTAGAAATAAGTTAGAGCAGGAGGCAACTGATTGGGTGGGAAATGCCCGAGAATGTCTGAAATTTGTTTTTATTCTTAAAAATTAGAAGAAAAACTACAAGATATGGTAGAATCTTATGTAAAAAGACATAGATATAGATAAATATGGGCACTCTTGATTTTTGTGGAAAATTGCGCATATTTTACACGAAAGGTTAAATTTGGAAAAAGTTGACGGGATTACCGGAATGGAGAGAGAATGACGGATTCTTTTGTGTGTATTGACCTGGAGACGACAGGGCTTGACCCGAAGCGGGACAGGATCATAGAGATCGGGGCAGTAAAAGTGGAACAGGGAAAGGTGACAGGAGAGTGGGAAACTTTTGTTGATCCGCACAGGAAACTGGAGAAGCGTATTGTGGAGCTGACCGGGATTCGGGATGAACAGCTTGCCGGGGCGGAAAAAATTTCAGAGATTCTGCCTGAATTCTTTGCTTTTCTGGGAAACCATGTGCTTTTGGGACACAGCGTGCTCTTCGATTTTGCTTTTCTGAAAAAGGCGGCGGTCAATGAGAGACTGACTTTTGAGAAACAGGGGATTGACACTTTAAGGATTGCGCGCAAATATTTGAAGGATCTGGAGAGCCGCAGCCTGGAATCGCTCTGCAAATATTACGGGATTCCCCATAACGTGCACAGGGCTTTGGAGGATGCGCGTGCAACGGCTGCACTATATTGGAAACTATTGGAAGAATTTTATGCGGTCGAGGAGAAGGCGGGAGAAAAGAGCCTGTTTTGTCCCGCCCCGCTTTTGTATCGGGCGAAACGGGATACGCCGCTCACGATTCCGCAAAAAGAACAGTTATATAAACTGTTGGACAAGCATAAACTGATAGTAGACTATGAGATTGAGAGTCTGACCCGCAGTGAGGCTAGTCGGCAGATTGATCAGATTCTTGCAAAATACGGACGATAGTTTTTTGCATGGCAGAGGTCAGGGATTCTGCCACAGGATAGAGCTCCTGTATCTTTTCGGGAGTGCCCTGTTCCCGATATATTCTGCAAAGCAGGCGGTAAGTTGCGCTGACATCCGTGCCTGTTGACACAGCGAATTCCAGAAGTTGACAAGCCTCATCAGAAAAACCACTGTCATACAGCGCCTGTGCCCATTGCTGGACCGTGCGGGCTAAGAGCGTATAATTCTGGTCGTAGGAGGTCAGAAGACTGATGTTGGGGGCGCCGTAGCGCAGTTTCAGATCCGTGTTGGATATGCCTGTGAAATTGACAATGGGCAAATCCTTTAAGGCGAGAATGATCTGGCGGTAATCTTCTACTTTAGGGTTGTCTGCCGGGAGTTCCATGGGAAATATCTCCATGGGCAGCCTGATGTAGGGAAGATCGTCCAGTGATTTGCGTCTTGTATTGTTGGCGGCGCGCTCCTTTTGCCAGTAATCCTGCTCCATGGCGGCGGCCGCTTTTTGATTTTTGGAGGAGGCGATGGCAATCGCGGCTCCTAACAGCAGAGTGCTTGCAAAAATGAAGAAATTCATATATAATTCCTTTATGCCACAAGTTGGCATTCCTTATAATTTTATAGTTCTAAAAATGGTTATATGATTTGCAGAGGTAGTATCATGAGATTTAACAGAAAAACGAAAAAAATCATTTCCTCGATTATCATTATTATCGTCGTTTTGGCTATGGTCATTCCCATGCTTGCCTCTGCGCTGTATTCATTTTAGCACAGATTTTTCAGGCAGGCAATTTCAGACAGAGAAAAGTGGAGAGCAGTATGATGACTATGAATAAAATATCTGTGATGGTTTCGACGGCATTTATGGCGGCTGTATTTTTTGCTATGCCAGTGCAGGCGAAAGAGGGAAAAATTGTAACGGGAATCTATGTGGAAGATATAGATTTATCCGGATTGACAGAGGACGAGGCAGAAAAGAAGATTGAAGATTATGTTGCCACTTTCGGCGACGCCCGGATTACGCTGCATGCTCCGGAGGAAGGAGAGATTACCGCCTCCGCCGCAGAACTGGGACTGAAGTGGGGAAACCATGAGATTTTGGATGAGGCTTTGAGTTTCGGCCGGGATGGGGACATCCTGCAGTGTTATAAAGAACTGCGGGATCTGGAATATGCGAATAAAGTGTACAGGGTGAGCTTTGACTTTGACAAGAATAAGATCCGCTCACTGATTGAAGAGAATGCGGAGCAATATGATCAGGAAGCCGTCAATGCGACGCTGAAAAAGACAGAGAACGGTTTTGAGGTTACAGAAGGGCAGACGGGACGTGTGGTAGACCGGGACGGCACCACGGAGCTTGTCTATGATTATCTGACGGGGGATTGGGACGGCGGAGCCTGCGATCTTGATATGCAGGTCGAGACGAGTGACCCGCAGGGTACGACAGAAGACCTGGAAAAGGTTAAGGATGTGCTTGGGACGTTCACCACCAGCTATTCCACATCCGGCGGCGACAGGAGTGCAAATGTGGCGAACGGCTGCAATCTGATAAACGGCTGCACGATTTATCCGGGTGAAGAATTTTCCGCCTATGAGGCAGTAGCGCCCTTTACCGTGGATAACGGTTACCATATGGCGGGTTCCTATCTGAACGGGCAGGTAGTAGACAGTTTGGGCGGCGGAATCTGTCAGGTGTCCACTACACTTTACAATGCGGTACTTCAGGCGGAGCTTGAGGTGACGGAACGCTACAACCATTCCATGATTGTAACCTATGTAGATCCTTCGGCGGATGCGGCTATCGCGGAATCTTCGGGCAAAGATTTTAAATTTAAAAATAATCTGGATTATCCTATCTATATAGAAGGATATACAACTCCTGACAAGCAGATCACATTTACAATCTATGGAGTGGAGACGAGAGACAGCGGCCGTGAGGTGGTTTACGAGAGTGAAGTGCTTGAGAAATCCGTACCGGACACAGAGATCATTTACACAGACGCGTCCCAGCCGGTGGGTTACTGTAGTGTGCAGTCTGCCCATATCGGTTATAAGGCGAGACTGTGGAAGGTTGTGAAGGAAAACGGCGTGGAGGTAAGCCGGGAACAGGTAAACAGCAGCAGCTATATGAAAGCGCCCAGAAGCGCGACAGTAGGTGTGGCAACAGAGGATCCGGGCGCCTATAATGCCATTATGGCGGCCATAGCATCGGGCAGCGTAGATCAGGTTAAAGCGGTGGCCGGTGCATACCGCGGAGGAGATCCTGCGGCGATACAGGCTGCATCAGACGCAGCGATACAGGCTGCAGCGGACGCGGCGGCGGCCCAGGCTGCGGCAGATGCGGCAGCGCAGGCAGCGGCAGCACAGGCAGCGGCGGCCCAGCCGCAGCCGGAAGGTGAACCCGCACAGCCGGAGACGCCACCGCCGCCGGCAGAGTGATTCTTGATTCTATAAAAAGTAAGGCATAAAACATGACACAGGGAAAACAATCCGAAGAGATGAAAACCCATAGAGAAGAAGTAAGAAATGGCGCAGGGCTGGGGAGAGACTGCGCCATTTCAGCACAGGTTGCGGGTGCGGATCAGGATATTGTGGTGAGCAAATGGATCGGGCTGGAGGGAACCGCTTTACTGGCGAGACAGTATTATGAAAGACTGCGGGAACGGTTTCCCTGTCGGATGATCGATGAGGCCGCCGCTTTTGATAAGTATCTGTCGGTTGTGCCGGAGGCCGCCACCGCCATGAAGTCCGGCGTTTGCGGTATGCATGTTATCTCCCGCGGAGGAATTTTTGCGGGATTGTGGGAGATGGCGCAGGAAGCCGGCGTCGGACTGGAAGCAGATTTGCGGAAAATACCTGTCAGACAGGAAACCATAGAGATCTGTGAAGTTTTTGGGGAAAATCCGTATGAGATTTCATCAGGCGGATGTCTCATCATGACGGCGGAAAACGGAAATGCCCTTGTGGCGGCATTGGAGCGGCAGGAGATACCTGCCGTAGTGATCGGCCGCACGACGACGGGAAACGACCGTGTGCTTTATAACAGGGGACATAAACGTTATCTGGATAAACCGAGAATGGAGCGGATCTATCAGGAAATGGAGGAGAAAATAGGATGAGAGAAGAGCTGTTAGCAGTTATCGAGAGGAACAGCCGTATAGACTTGAAGGAGCTGGCGGTGATATTGGGCGTAGAGGAAATGGATGTGGTGAATGAGCTGCAGGCCCTGGAAGATGAGGGAATTGTCTGCGGTTACCACACCATGATTGACTGGGAAAAAACTTCCATTGAGAAAGTGTCTGCACTGATTGAAGTGCGCGTGACGCCCCAGAGAGGGCAGGGCTTTGACAATATTGCAGAGCGGATTTACAAGTATCCGGAGGTGACGTCGGTATATCTGATCTCCGGTGGCTTCGATCTTTTGGTCACGCTGGAAGGAAAGTCTTTGAAAGAGATTTCGGGTTTTGTGTCCGACAAACTTTCCACGCTGGATTCGGTGCTCAGTACGGCAACCCATTTTATACTGAAAAAATATAAGGATCATGGCACGGTTCTGACAAAAAAATATGAAGATGTAAGAGAGAAGGTGTCACCGTGAAAGATATGTTATCAAAACAGGTGGTTGGACTGAAGCCTTCCGGTATCCGAAAATTTTTTGATATTGTAAGCGAGATGGAAGACGCGATCTCTCTCGGCGTAGGTGAGCCGGATTTCGACACGCCCTGGCATATCAGGGACGAGGGTATTTATTCTCTGGAAAAAGGCCGCACTTTTTATACTTCCAACAGCGGTTTGATGGAGCTGCGGCAGGAGATTTCCAATTACATAAAGAGGAAGCAGGGGGTTACCTATGACCCGAAGCACGAAGTGCTGATCACGGTTGGTGGATCGGAGGCGATTGATATCGGGCTGCGGGCCGTAGTCAATCCGGGGGATGAGGTGCTGATTCCACAGCCCAGCTATGTCTCCTATGAGCCCTGCGCGATTATGGCGGGTGCAGTGCCGGTTATCATTGAGTTAAAGGCTGAGAATGAGTTCCGCCTGACGGCAGAAGAGCTGGAGGAGGCAATCACGGACAGGACAAAGGTGTTGATCCTTCCCTTCCCCAATAACCCGACGGGAGCGATTATGGAGCGGAAGGATCTGGAAGCGATTGCCGGGGTGATTCGAAAACATGATATACTTGTCATGTCTGATGAGATTTATGCGGAACTGACCTATAAGGAAAAGCATGTGTCTATTGTAGAAATCGAGGGAATGCGGGAGAGGACGATTCTGATTAACGGTTTTTCCAAGTCCTACGCCATGACCGGATGGAGGCTGGGTTATGCCTGCGGCCCGAAAGAGATCATTGAACAGATGACAAAACTGCATCAGTTTGCGATAATGTGCGCGCCTACCACAAGTCAGTATGCGGCGGTAGAAGCGCTGCGAAACGGCGATGAGGATGTGGCGGAAATGCGGACGGCGTACAATCAGAGACGGCGGTTTCTGATCCATGCTTTCCGGGAGATGGGGCTGGAGTGCTTTGAGCCTTTCGGCGCTTTCTATGTGTTTCCCTGCATCAAGGAGTTTGGCATGACCAGTGAGGAGTTTGCGGAGCGGTTTTTGGCGGAGGAGAAGGTGGCTGTGGTGCCGGGAACGGCGTTTGGCGACTGCGGCGAGGGATTTCTTCGGATATCTTACGCTTATTCTCTGGATAATCTGAAATTAGCGATCGGTAAGCTGGCAGATTTCGTTGAGAGACTGCGCAGAGAAGAGAAGAAGGATTAAAAGCCGCGTAAACTGCGTGACATGGAGGATTGCTGTGCATATCATTCTGCATCAGCCGGAGATTCCGGCGAATACGGGAAATATCGGTCGTACCTGTGTGGCAACAGGTACGACTCTCCATTTAATTGAACCATTGGGTTTTCATCTGGACGAAAAGTCCATCAGGAGAGCAGGGATGGATTACTGGGAAAAACTCGATGTGACCAGATATATGAATTTTCAGGCGTTTCAGGAGGCCCATCCCAAGGTGAAAATCTGGTACGCCACCACAAAAGCAAGACGTCTCTACTCGGAGGCGTCTTTTGGAAGCGACGATTATATTATGTTTGGAAAGGAGAGCGCCGGGATTCCGGAGGAACTTCTGGTAGAGCATGAGGAGACCTGCATCAGGATTCCCATGCTTGATGAGATCCGTTCACTGAATCTTTCCAATGCTGTCGCTATCGTGCTGTACGAGGCTTTGCGGCAGAACCGGTTTGAGGGAATGCAGAGGGAGGGAGAGTTGCACAGGCTTAGCTGGCATGATATTGACTAAAAGGGTCAATACAGGAATAGACTGTTGTATGGTCAGTCATCGTCCTCCACTTCCGACTTTGGCAGGGAGAAGATGAACTCCGTCCCCACGCCCTCGGTGCTTATTACGTTGATGTTTTCTCCGTGCGCTTGAATAATTTCCTTTGTGATCGACAGGCCAAGTCCCGTGCCTTTCTTATCTTTTCCTCTGGAAAGATCTGACTTATAAAAACGGTCCCAGATCAGTTTCAGATCATCTTTTGGGATACCGATTCCGGTATCCTTCACACTCACAAAAACTTTATTGTGCTTTTCAGTAGTTTCTAATTTAATAAGGGAATCGTGATGGCTGAATTTGATGGCGTTATCCAGCAGGTTGTAAAGCACCTGTTGAATCTTATCCATGTCCGCGACCACATACATTTCGTCGCCCGTAAGCACCAGTTCGATGCCGATCGTCTTCTGGCGGCAGGTACCCTCGAAGGAGGCAGCCACATTGCGGATCACAGTGTTGATCTCAAAGTCCGTCTTATTCAGCATGATTCCTTTTGTGTTCAGATTATTGAGGGTAAGGAGACTGTTCGTCAGTTTTGTCAGGCGCCCGGTTTCATTTAAGACAATATTCAGGTATTTCTCATATGCGTCCGGAGGAATTGTGCCGTCCAGCATAGCTTTCAGATAGCCTTCGATGGAGGTCAGGGGGGAACGGAAATCGTGGGAAACATTGGCCACAAATTTTTTCTGGTCGTCCTCCGAGCGGGCGATCTCACTGGCCATGTAAGAAAGGGTGGCAGCCAGATAGCCCATCTCATCCTCGCTCTCCACGCTGAACTCATAATGCATGTTGCCGCTGGCGTACTGTTCCGTTGCCTCTGTGATTTTGCGCAGAGGAATATAAACCATCTCTGTGAAAAAGATCAGTATGATCAGGGACAGCAAAAAGAGAATAATAAGCATGATATAAGAGATATTTAAAAGTTTGTTTGCATCGGCCTGAATGATGCCCAGAGAGGCGTGGATTACCACATAGCCCCGGACTTTATAGTTGGAGGTGATAGGGGCAAACACACTCAGCATTTCCTCGTCAAAACTCTGGAAAAAATCACCCACAGTATAGTAAGAACCGGCGGTGATTGTGGGATCGAAATTTTCTACAACAATCTCGTTTTCCACATCCACAGGAGAAGAAGAGTCCAGGATCATACGCCCCGAGGGGTTGATGATCCAGATAGTAGCGTTCAGGTAAGTGTCCAGCGCGTCAAGCTGGGTTTTCACCGTCTCGAGAGAGGCTTCTGTATTATAGAGGTCGGTGGCGTAGGTATTCGCAATGAGTGTCGCCTCCCGGTAGAGGGATTCTGACTTTTCCTTCGTGAGATGGTTGAAAGTCATGTCAGAAACGAAGGTGGCCACCACCACAAAACCGAACAGTGCAAAGATGATATAGGCGAGTATCAGTTTCAGGTAAAGCGTTTTTCTCATGGATTCACCTTGGTCTCAAATTTGTAACCGACACCCCAGATAGTAGCAATACGCCAGCTTTCGTGATCGTTAATCTTTTCGCGGAGCCGCTTGACATGGACATCCACCGTGCGGCTGTCACCGATGTACTCATAGCCCCAGATCTGATCCAGAAGCTGTTCTCTCGAAAAGACGTGATTGGGCGAGGAGGCAAGGAAATAAAGAAGCTCCAGCTCCTTAGGGGGCATCTCGATTGTCCTGCCCATATAAATGACGGAATAGTTGGTCTGGTTGATAATCAGATCAGGGTATTCCACGCTCTTGACATCGGAGTTTTTCGGTTCTGCCGCTACCGGTTTATAGCGGCGAAGTACCGCCTTGACGCGGGCTACCAGCTCCTTGGAGTCAAAAGGCTTCTCCATGTAATCATCTGCGCCAAGTTCTAAGCCAAGCACTTTGTCGAAAACCTCGCCCTTGGCGGAGAGCATAATGATGGGGAGGGTAGATTTCGCGCGCACTTCACGGCAGACCTGATAGCCGTCAATTCCCGGAAGCATCAGGTCGAGAAGCATAAGATTGGGCTCAAAACTGTCTACCGCCGCCAGGGCGGACTCCCCGTCACCCGCAATCATTGTCTCAAAGCATTCCTTTGTCAGATAGAGAGAAATCAGTTCTGCAATATTGTTGTCGTCGTCTACAATTAAGATTTTCTGCTTATTTACCATGATAGCCTCCATGTCAAAAATACATATTTTTATGCAGTTTTTCTGGTTACTCAGTCTTTAAACTCTGCGATGGTTACTCCTGCGTCGCCTTCCCCAAATTCTCCAAGACGGAAGTTTTTCACAGTTTTGTTTTTACGCAGATAACCCTGCACAGCCTTTCTCAGCGCACCCGTTCCCTTGCCGTGTACAATACGGACGCTGGGAAGATGTGCCAGATAAGCATCGTCCAGATATTTGTCCAGCTCGGAGAGCGCTTCGTCCACTGTCTTGCCGAGGAGATTGATCTCCGTGGAGACGGAGTAGGATTTGGACATTTTAAGTTTGCCGGAGGAACTTCTCTGCATTTTAGCGGTACTCACCGTCTCCTCTTCCAGTAAAACCAGATCGTTTAAGGCAACCTGAGAGCGGATGATGCCGCACTGCACAAAAAGCCTGCCGTTTTTGTCGGGAAGAGAGCTGATAGTTCCCTTTAATCCCATGGAGACAACCTTCACACTGTCGCCCAGCCGGATCTGATTTGGTTTCAGCGTCTTATGAGTGGGCTTACCGGCTTTGAGAGAAAGTTTTTCATTTTTCTCGGAAATTTTTTCGCTCACTTTACGGCGGGATTTTTCCAGATCCTTAATGGAGGAGGTTCCTGCCTTCTGGAAGGTGCGAATGGTTTCGTCCGCCAGATCCTTTGCATTTTGCAGGATTTCGCGGGCTTCTTCGTTGGCCTCCCTGATGATGCGGTCGCGGGACTGGTCGATCTTTTCCTGCTTGGATTCCAGCCGTTCCTTTAGGGCCTGAATCTCCCGCTTGTAGGCTTCGATTTCTGCCTGCTCCTTTTCGATGGTAAGACGGCTGTTTTCCAGATTGGCAAGCAAATCCTCGAAACTTTCCTTATCCTGTGTAATGTGTTTTCTGGCGTCCTCGATGATATGGTCCGGCAGTCCCAGTCTGGAGGAGATTGCAAAAGCGTTGCTCTTGCCGGGGATACCGATCAGAAGACGATAAGTGGGACGCAGTGTCTCCACATCAAACTCGCAGCAGGCATTTTCCACAAAGGGCGTGGAGAGCGCATAGACTTTCAGCTCGCTGTAGTGTGTGGTGGCCATGGTGCGGACGCCCCGGCAGTGCAGATGATCCAGAACAGAGATTGCCAGTGCGGCGCCCTCGGTAGGGTCGGTCCCCGCGCCCAACTCATCGAAAAGACAGAGGGAATCCTCGTCTGCCTCCTGCAAAATGGACACAATGCTGGTCATATGTGAGGAGAAAGTGGAAAGGCTCTGTTCAATGCTTTGTTCATCGCCAATGTCTGCATAAATTTCCCGAAAAATGGAGAGCTGCGAGCGGTCCATGGCGGGGATATGCAGTCCTGCCTGCCCCATCAGGGATAAAAGCCCAACGGTCTTTAGAGCCACGGTCTTGCCGCCTGTGTTGGGCCCGGTAATGATAAGCAGGTCAAAATCAACGCCAAGCAAAATGTCTACGGGCACCACCTTCTTTTTGTCTATGAGAGGATGGCGGCCCTTGCGGATATGAATCTGATGGTCCGTGTTGAACAGCGGCATGGTGGCGTTTAGTTCCATGGCGAGAGAGGCCTTGGCAAAAACAAAATCCAGATTCGTCATGGCTTCCTGATTTGTGGCAAGCTCCCGGATATAAACAGCCGCCTGTGCGCTTAAGGAGGCCAGGACCGCCTCAATTTCCTCCCTCTCCCGGATGGCTAATTCCTTTAATTCATTATTCAGATTTACCACTGCCGCAGGCTCGATAAAAAAGGTAGAACCTGTGGAGGACTGGTCGTGTATCATACCCGGCACCTGACCCTTGTATTCCGATTTCACAGGAATACAGTAGCGGTTGTCGCGCATGGTCACTACGGCGTCCTGCAGATAGGTGCGCAGAGAGCCGTTGATCATGGAATTTAACTGTGAATGGATCCTGTCGTTTGTGATCGCCATGCTGCGGCGGATATGTTTCAAGGCAGGGCTCGCGTCGTCGGCAATTTCTTCTTCGGAGAGAATGCACCTGTTTATCTCGTTTGCGAGAGGCGTAAGCGGTTCGAGGGCGTCAAACCAGACGTCCAGAGAATCGCCGGGAATATCATCCCGCTCTCTGCGGCCATAGGCTTTGATGCGGTTTACGTTCTCAAGAAAAGAAGCAATTCGCAGAAGCTCTGCGATGGATAAAACGCTTCCCACTTCCAGAGATTTTAAGCTCATGCCCAGATCTTTGTTACTGCCAAAGGAAGTGGAGCCCTTGCCGAAAAGCCGGCTCAGAGCGTCCGCGGTCTGTGTCTGTGCTTTTTGGATTTCATCCAGATCCGTCATGGGAAGCAGGGCCGCCGCCAGCTTTTTTCCCGGTTCGGAAGTCGCTTTTTCTGTCAGTTGACTGATGATTTTATGATATTCTAAAACGCGTAATACTTTCTCATTCATAATAATTTAAGAATCCTCTTATTTCTGCCGGGACATGGATATCCCTTTCCCAAATGAAACCACACTTATCTTATCATAAATGAGGGGCAATTACTATGAAAGTTTTTGATCGGTTGTGAAGCTGTCTCTTATACACATCTCCGAGCCCACGAGACTAGCGCTCATC